>DATFRE010000019.1:0-19277 GCA_035263545.1 Dongiaceae bacterium | reverse complement strand
GCCGCAATCCTCGGGGATGCGGTCGATCACGACCATGGTCTCGCTATCGTCGATCTGATGCTTGGTGACATTGACCGAGACGCTGAGCGGCGCGCCATTGTCGCGTCCGTTCCTCGCCGCCTCCTGGAATTTGGCGAGGGTGCGGGTCGCCGAGGTCAGCGCCCAGCGGCAGATCGGCGTGATCAGCCCCGTTTCCTCCGCCAGAGGGATGAAGACGGCGGGTGCCACGAAGCCGAGCCGCGGGCTGTGCCAGCGGATCAAGGCCTCGAAGCCCGCGAGCCCCCCCTCGGCGAGACGGATCAGCGGCTGGAAATAGAGCTCGAACTGGCCGTCCTCCAGGGCTTCCCGGAGCTCGTTCTCCAGCTCGAGCTTCGCCACCACGCGCTTGGAATCGGGCAGCAGGAGCTCCTCCTGCGCGAGATCCGCGGCGGCCGTGCCCGCGCCCAGCTCATCCTTCTGCACCTGGTGCAGGAGATGGCGGTAGCGCATCAGGGTGATGCGCAGGACGAAGGCGACGATATCGGCGGAGCCGTGCAGGCGGTCGAGGATCTGGTTCGCGGTGATCACCCGCGTCAGCGTATCGGTGAGCGCGCGCGCGGAGCCCATGCGCCGGGAGCCGTTGATGAGCGCCATCTCGCCGAAGAGCTGACCCGGCCCCAGTTTGTTGCACGAGACCCGCTTACCGCCGAGGGGGATGGCGATCTCCACCTCGCCTTCGTCGATGACATAGGCGCAATCGCCGAGATCGCCGTTGCGAAAGATCTCGGTACCCGCGGGGAAGTATTTCCGCAGATAGCTATGTGTCACGGGCAAGGATCCTGTCGATCGCCAGTCCCTGAATCCGGTGCATGGCAGAGAGGTGCATGGCAGAGATTAGTGCAAGACAGCCCTTGCAGCCAACCCGCCATGGCGCGCGCAATGCCTCGCGCACAACGCATTGTGCTCGGGTTCCTTGCCCAGAACGCTCAAATGTCAAATCCGTTGCACTGGCGCCTGGGGCACCAAAGTGCACACCATGCTCTTGAGCTGGCGGCACTCCAACCTAACAACATCTAGGCGATTTGCGCGGTTCGCCCCGGCATCTGGACCAGTTCGATGATGATGCCGTTGGGATCGCGCAGATAGGCGGCCCTGCAGCCCTTGGCATGGCCCATGGTCACGTCGCTGATCTCCCCCTGCCGGCGGGCGCCGGCCGCGAGCAGATCGCGCCATGTGGCCTCGATATCGTCGACCATCAGGCAGACATGCGCCGCCCCGGCCATGGAAGGCTCGATCCCCGAGATCGGGCGCGATCCGCCCGTGTACTGGATGAACTCCATGTGATGGCCGTGCCCATAGAGATGGGCGATCAGCAGTTCGGCCCCGGGCACACCGGTCACCTTCTCCTGCCAATCGCCCTCCCGCGGCGAGACGGAGGCCGCCTCGAATCCCAGATGGCGCGTCCAGAACTCGACCGACTTGTGAATGTCGGTCACGGTGAAGCTCGTATGGTCGAAGCCAATGATCATCGCATTTCCCCTCAGACGAAGCCGTAGGCGGTCCAGCCCCCGTTCACCTCGAGGACATGGCCGGTGACATAGGCGGCGCGCAGCGGATCGAGAAGATAGAGGATGCCCTGGGCCGCCTCCGTCTCGCTGCCGAAGCGCCCCATGGGCGTGCGGCGGTCGATGGCCGAGGTGTCGAAGCTGCCCGAGCGCGCCAGCGCCATGGTGGTCTCGTTCATGATATAGCCGGGCGCGATCGCATTGACTCGGATGCCCCGCGAGGCCCATTCCACCGCCTGCACCTTGGTCAGGCTGATGAGCGCGCTCTTGGAGACGCAATAGGGGCCGCGCCCCGGTGCCGCCACCTGGCCCAGCACCGAGGAGACGTTCACGATGCTGCCGCCTTGCGCCATGCGCGGCACCGCGGCCCGCGCGATGGCGATGGGCGCCATCAGGTTCACCTCGAAGACCCGGCGCCAGCGATCGAGGGTCAGCTCCAGCAGCGGATCGTGATCCCAGGTTCCGGCATTGTTGACCAGATCGTCGATCCCGCCCCAGGCCTCGTCCATGGCGCCGAGAGCGCGCTCGATGGCGGCGGCATCGGTCACATCACCGGTGATAGGAAGCGCACTCGCCCGCCCGAGCCTCGTTGCCGTCGCCTCTGCCGCAGCGCCGTCGCGGTCGAGCAGCGCCACGCGGGCGCCGGCCTCCACGGCCAGCCCCGCGGTCACGGCGCCGATGCCGCTGCCGGCACCGGTGATGAGAATCCGGCGGCCTTCGAGCGGGCTCATGCCGCGGCTTCCCGCGCGGCGGTCGAGGGCTGGGCGGCGGCCGGCGTGACCGGCGCATGGCCCATCCGCCGGTCGGCCTCCGCGGTCACCTCGTTCAGCGCCTGCTCGAGGCGAAGGCGGAGCTGCTCGCGCCCGGCGGCATCGAGTCCCGCCGGCACGGGAATTTCCGGGCCCATGACGAAGACGCCGCGCCCGAAGGGAAGCGGCAGGAGGAAGCGGTCCCAGCTCTTCGCTAGGCTGCGCCGGCTGGTCGAGAAGCCGAGGGGCAGCAGCACCGCCTCGGCCATCTCCGCCGCCAGCACCGGGCCGATCGCGGCGCGCATGCGGGGGCCCCGCGGCCCGTCCGGCGTCACGCAGGGCAGGCCCTGCTCGCGGCAAATCTGCGCCATGCGATAGAGCGCCTGCACCGGGTCGCGCGAGGAAGAGCCGGGGATCACATGGATTCCGAAACGGCGCACGGTGCGGGCGATGAGCCGCCCGTCCCGGTGGTCCGAGATCATGATGTGGAAGGGCCGGTTCCCGTGCACGGCATAGGGCATCATCAGGAGTCGGCCATGCCAGAAGCAGATGATCGCCTGGGCGTTCTGGGCCAGCAGCCGGTCGGCGATCTCGTATCCCACGCGCTCCCACCGGTTCGTCCAGTAGACGAGGCGGATATAGCCGGCGGCGAGGCCGGAGAAGAAGCTCTGCATCGCATCGGAGCGGAGGAGACGCCGGGAGAGGCTCATGGATCACGCGGTATGCCGAAGGAGACGAACGATCATCGGCAGGGAGAGTGGCATATTCCGCCGCTCGACGCACCCTGCGGCGACATGACTCCTTCGTCGCTCCCTATTACGTCATGGCCGGGCTTGACCCGGCCATCCACGTTGGCATGCGGGAAACGGATGCCCCACGAGCTTCCCCCCTTGCTCCGTGGTGAGGCGGCTGCGGCCCAGGGGGACGAGCGAACCCCCAGTCACTCGACGGAGGCGGCGTCTGACTGGGACGGCAAGGTGAACTGAAAGACGGCGCCTTGGGGCGCGTTGGGGCTCGCCCACAGCCTTCCGCCGTGCGCCTCGACGATTGAATGGCAGATGGACAGCCCCAAACCCATGCCGGTCGACTTGGTCGTTTGGAAGGGCTTGAAGAGGCTGTCTCGAATCGACGGCGCAAGCCCCGGACCTGAGTCGCAGACTGAGACGACCGTGTCCCCAGCCTCACTGTTGCCGGTCGTGATCAACACGTCGCGCGCTCCCTCGCTCATGTCCTTCATGGCCTCAACGGCGTTGACGATCAGGTTGAGGATCACCTGTTGCAGCTCGACGCGATCGCCGTCGATGGCCGGCAAGGCGTCTGCGAGTTCGGCGTGGACCGAAACCCCGTTCTTCAGCGCTTCACTGCGGGTGATCTCGATCACCTCGCGGATCGCCGAATTGATGTCCACTCGTTCCCTGCGCGGCGGCGTTTTCTTGATCACATTGCGGATTCGGTGGACGACTGCGACCGCGCGGGCGCCGTCCCTGACGATGCGGCCGAGAGCGAGCCGCACCTCCTGCAGGTCGGGCGCCGGACGATCAAGCCACCGGAGCACCGCCTCGGCGTTGGTGACGCTCGCGCCGATCGGCTGATTCACCTCGTGCGCGATTGAAGCCGTAAGCTGCCCCATCGTCGCGATGCGGTTCGCGTGCTCGAGCTGCAGGCGCATCTCGCGCAAAGCTTCTTCCGTCCGCTTGCGCAGTTCGTCACGAAGCCGCTTCTTTTCCAGACTCGCGCCGACGCGGGCGCGCAACAAAGTCGGGTTGAAAGGCTTGGCGATATAGTCCTCGGCGCCAAGCTGGATGCAACGGATAACGCTGTCCATCTCGTCGACCACCGAGATCATGATGACCGGCAGATGCCGAAGCTCGGGACTGGCCTTCAGCCGCTCGAGAACCTCGAATCCGTTCATTTCGGGCATCATGATATCGAGCAGAACGAGATCGAACGGCTGCGTCTGGAGCAACTGCACGGCCTCCCGCCCGTTGCTTGCCGTGGTCAGCTTCGTGTAGCCGTATCCAGCTAGGCGTCGCCCCAACACGTAGAGGTCGTTCTCGTTGTCGTCGACGATCAGGAGCGCCGGCTCCGTTGCGCTCAACGAGAGGCCCCCCGAGGCGCCAAGGCGCGGATCTTGTCGAGCAGGCGCGGCAAGTCGATCGGCTTGATATCGAAATCGCTGCAGCCGGCCTCCAGCGCTGCCTCGCGGTCGCCAGACATCGCATGGGCGGTCAGTGCGATGACCGGAATGTGCCGGGTTTCCGGCGCAGCCTTGATGCGGCGCGTCGCCTCCCACCCGTCGAGCACCGGCAAGCTCAGATCCATCAGGATGACATCCGGCCGTTCGCTTGCCGCCATCGCGACTCCAGCCGCGCCGTCTGTCGCTACGGCGACCGTGAACCCCGCTCGCCTCAGGCGGTGCGTCAGCATGTATATGTTGTCGTCGTTATCCTCGACATACAGCACTTTCATGATGCTTCCGCGATCCTTTCGCCGCGCCAGCGCGAGGCGCGGCTGCGGAGGGCGGAACTCTCAATATCCGCGTCCGCGGCGGCGCTCGGTAGACGAACCGTAAAGGTTGAGCCCTCGCCGGGCGCGCTTGTTACGTCGATATCGCCTCCCATCAGCCGGCACAGGCGACGGCTGATCGCGAGGCCTAGCCCTGTGCCGCCATAGCGCCGGGTCGTCGACGCGTCAGCCTGCGAGAACTCTTGAAACAGCCTGCCGAGCTCTTCAGAACTCATCCCGATACCGGTATCGGCGACGGCAACGGTGATCCACTCGCGGCTCAGTTCAGAGCACCGCTCGGCGCGGATTGTGATCGCGCCGTTCTCGGTGAACTTGTTGGAGTTGCTGACCAGGTTCAGCAGCACTTGGCGAAACCGCATTTGATCGCCGCGCACCGCAGCTGACACCCGGTCGCAATCGACCTGGATGCGGTTGCCGCGCTTGGCGGCAAGTGGCTCGATAGTCTTGACGACCTCCTCGATCGCCGGCGACACTGCAAAATTCTCCAGCTGCAGGTCCATCCGGCCGGCTTCGATCTTCGACAGGTCGAGGATTTCATTGATCAGCTTAAGCAGATGCCGGGCCGCAGCGAGAACGCGTTCGAGCGGCTCGATTTCCTCCCTGCGATCGCGGTCATCCGCCTCATCGCGCAGCATTTCCGTGATGCCGATGATTGCGTTGAGCGGCGTGCGCAACTCGTGGCTCATATTGGCGAGGAATGCGCTCTTCGTTTGGTTCGCGACCAACGCCTGGTCGCGCGCCTGCTGCAGCTTCGATTGGGCCTCCTTCAGCTCCGCCAGCGCATGCTCGGCCTCGTCGCGCGATCGGCGGACCGCTTCTTCCGCGTTCTTGCGGCCGGTGATGTCATCGCACCAGGAAACGTAGCCGGTTTGGTTTTCATAGGTGAGGCGATCCCACGAAACGAGCCCCCACCAGCGGGAACCATCGGGCCGGCGGAACTCCACTTCCTGGTCGCGAACCACGCCGTCGCGCTCGAGGAGCGCCAGCAGTTCCAAAAGGCGCTGCGGGTCAACGTACAGCGAGGCGATATCGATCTCAGCCATTTCCTCACGCGAGTATCCGAACAATTCGCGATAGCGCGTGCTGCAGAACAGCTTGTGTCCGTCGAGCGTGGCCACGCTGGCTCCGATGGGGCTCGTTTCCAGGATCGTCCGCAGGCGAGCCTCGTTGAGCGCCAGCGTGCGGCGGCTCGCCCGGCGCTGCTCGAATTGCATGAAAATCACCAGCGCGAGGGCGCCGGCGAGCACGCCTACGGCGACGATGAGTACGGTTGCGTCCGGCACTTTGTTGAGATTGCCGAGGGCGAGGACCTGCCAGCCAATCTGCGGCAGTTGTCGGCGCTGGACTACATAATGCTCTATTAGCCCCGATGACTTTTCTCTCGTGCCGCCGCGGTCGAGTTCTGCCGCATTCAGGCTGGCAAGGACCGCGTCGCCGAGGTCGACCGCTCCCTCGAGCGGCAGCGGCGTCAGCGGCGCCCCCGCCGCATATTGCTTCCGCTTTGTGATCGCCTCTCTTACCGATGGCGCAAGGGCGTCGAGCGTGTGGAGCAGAAAGCGGGGCTCGCTGCTGGCGAAGATGACCCCGTTCTCGTCGGCAAGGGCGATCGGGCTTGACGGTTGGCGCCACACAGACAGCAGATCGGTGGGTACATACTTGACGACGGCTACGCCGCGGACGCCGCCGTCTAAACGGATCGGCGCGGCGACGTAGTAGCCGAGTGCGTTCGAGGTCGTGCCGAGGGCGACGTAATGGCCGACGCCACCGGCAATCGCCGATCTGAGGTAGGGCCGGAATCCGTAATCTCGGCCGACAAACGAATCCGGCTTGTCGAAATTGCTCGCCGCCAGCGTCAATCCGTTGGTGTCCATGACATAGGAGACCGACCCACGCACCGCAGCGTTGAAGCCTTTCAGATAGTCATTTGCCGCTTCGCGGCGTGCGGGCGTGGAGTCACCGTCATACAGGTCCGTGATCTCACGCGATCCGGCGAGGACCTGGGGCGGCATATCGAACCACCGAAGTTCGCTTTGCAAATGGTCGGCAAAACCGTCGATCTTGGTGCGAAGCTGGTCATTGACGCCGTCGACTTCCGAGCGCTTGGCTGAGAGCACTGCAATCGCGATCAAAAACGCGACCAACGCCACGATGAACGCGCCGATTGCGGCCAAACGAATGCGCTCCGCCGACAGCACGCGAGCGGCCCTGGTAAAGCGATCCCCTGGGATTGCGTGTTGCAAGCCCTATCCTCCTCACCTTGATTAAAGTAAGGCTGGCAGGCTTCCGCAAAAGTCCCCAGGGCTTCCCATATCGCATGATCCCCCGGCGTCGGGCGCGCACGTTGTCTGAGGCGGTAACTGTAAGCGCGGGGACGGCCCTTACGAGACGATCGCTGTTTTGCGCCCCGGTGGCGGCGCAACAGCGCTCCAGCCCCGGGGTCCGGTATGGCGCGACACCGCTCCGCTGACAAATCGCGCGATAGTTGACTGGTTACTTTGTTGGTTGAATCGTCCTCGATCACATTCTACCCAAAGATACGACGGACGACGTGCTCCCTGGGGGGTCAAGCCAGGCCATGACGAGTGGAGAAGCGGCCGGCGCGTGTGCAACGCTCACGCCGCCGGCTTCTCGCCCCGGGCCTCGGTGATGATCCAGTCCCGGAAGAGCTGGGCGGGGGGGCTGAGCTCGCCTTCGCTCGGCCAGATCAAATAGAAGCCGCGGTCGGATCCGAGCGTGGCGGCGATGGGGCGGATCAGCGTGCCCCGGGCGATGAAATCCTCCGCGAGCCGCCCGCCGCCCAGCGCGATGCCCTGGCCGTCGAGGGCGGCCTGGATCAGCACCAGATAATTGTCGAAGGTGAGGCCGCGCCGGCGCGGCGTCCCCTCGACGCCGAAGGACTTCAGCCAGGCATCCCAGGTGACCCAGTTGCGGTCGTATTCCACCAGATGAAGCAGCACCTCGCTCAGCAGGTCGGCGGGCCGGCCGAGCGGCGCCGTGGGGCGGTAGCCGGGCGAGCAGACGGGAAAGATCTCGTTGTCCATCAGCCTTGCCGTCCTGACGCCGGGCCAGCGCCCGGAGCCGTAGCGCACCGCGAGATCGACGCCGGCGGAAGCCAGATCGCTGACGGGGCCAGCGGCGAGGAGCTTCAGCTCGATCTCGGGATAGCTGGCGCGGAACTTGGCCACCCGGTGCATCAGCCAGTAGGAGGCGAAGGTGACGCTGGAGGAAACGGTGAGATCGGCCCGGGGCCCGATGCGCCGGAGTTCGACCGCGGTTCCGGCGATATGCTCGAGGCCCATGGCGACGGCCTTGTAGAGGCGCTGGCCGGCCGGGGTCAGCTTCAGGCTGCGCGGGCTCCGCTGGAACATGGCGGCGCCCAGATGCTCTTCCAGGAGCTGGATCTGCCGGCTCACGGCCGCCTGCGTCACCCCTAGCTCCTTGGCCGCACGGGTGAAATTCAGATGGCGCGCCGCCGCCTCGAGGACCACGAGGCTGTTGGCGGGCGGCAGGCGGCGGCGGAGCGGTATCATAAGAAAATCTGATGCCTTCCGATGAGTATTTGTCGGATCGACCAATTCTAGAAATTGATGTCCAATAGTCAATGTAATGATAACCGGAACCGGGCCGCTGCCGGGCAGCGCCCGGTGGACCCAGGAGACCCGCCATGGATGCCCGTAAGACTGAGGATTTGGGCCTCGATCTCACCGCCGCCACGCGCGAGGCCCGCGCCACCCTGCCGGCACAAATCCGCGAGCTCGCCGCGCCGCTGCGTCAGGACTTCGCCACCCTCATGCGCCGGGTGGAAGCCGAGGTCTACGACGCCGCCTGAGGTGCGGTTCCCGTCACCCGAACTGCCCGTCAACTGAATCGCGAGGAGCAGGCTGATGCCGGCACGTAACGCGCTCTTCATTCCCGGCCCGACCAATATCCCCGAGGCGATCCGCCGGGCGATGGATGTGCCCCAGGAGGATCAGCGGGCGCCGGACTTTCCAAAATTCACCCTGGGTCTCTTCCGTGACCTGAAGAAGGTCTTCAAGACGACGGAGGGTCAGGTCTTCCTTTTCCCCGGCTCCGGCACCGGCGGCTGGGAGGCGGCGCTGACCAATACCCTCTCGCCGGGCGATCGCGTGCTGGCGGCGAGCTTTGGCCAGTTCTCTCATCTCTGGATCGAGATGTGCCGGCGCCTCGGCCTCGAGGTCGAGGCCATCGAGGGCGAGTGGGGCGAGGGTGCGCCGATCGAGAGCTATGCCGAGCGTCTCGCTGACGACAAGGATCATCGCATCAAGGCGGTGCTGGTCTGCCATAACGAGACCGCGACCGGCGTCACCAGCGATGTCGCGGCCTTGCGCCGCGCGCTCGATGCCGCGGGCCATCCGGCCATGCTCTATGTCGACGGCGTCAGCTCCATCGCCAGCATCGATTTCCGCATGGATGAATGGGGCGTGGATCTCGCCGTCGCCGGCTCGCAGAAGGGCTTCATGCTGCCCACGGGCCTGGCGATCGTCGCCGTCAGTCAGAAGGCGCTGGCGGCAGCGGCCGAGGCGAAGTCCTATCGCTGCTATTTCGATTTCGCCGAGATGGCGCGCGCCAACAAGGAGGGCTTTTTCCCCTATACGCCGGCGACCACGCTGCTGCGGGGCTTGCGCGCCTCTCTCGACATGCTGCAGGGCGAGGGGCTGGAGCAGGTGTTCCAGCGCCATCACCATTTGGCCGAGGGCGTGCGCCGGGCCGTGGCAGCCTGGGGCCTCAAGCTCTGCGCCCGCCATCCGCGCTGGCATTCCGATACGGTGAGCGCGATCGTCCTGCCGCCGGGCTTCGACAGCAACCTCCTCGTGCGCCATGCCTATGAGCGCTACAACCTCTCCCTCGGCGTCGGCCTCGCCAAGGTCGCGGGCCGCGTCTTCCGCATCGGCCATCTCGGCATGCTCGACGAGATCATGCTGCTGGGCGCGATTGCCGGCGCCGAGATGGCGCTCTCGGATATCGGCGTTCCCATCGAGCTCGGCAGCGGCGTCGCTGCGGCCCAGGCCCATTATGCCCTCGCTCGGCCTGAGGCGCGGCGCGCCGCTGCCGGCTAACCAGGTAGGCAACCATTGGACATCCACGAGTACCAGGCGAAGGAGATCCTCGCCGGCTTCGGCGTCCCCGTCGCGCGCGGCGGCCTCGCCTATAGCCCCGAGCAGGCGGCCTACCGGGCGCGGGAGATCGGCGGCGAGCGCTGGGTCGTGAAGGCCCAGATCCATGCCGGTGGCCGCGGCAAGGCCGGCGGCGTCAGGCTCTGCCGCGACGAGGAGGCGGTGGAGGCGGCCGCCGAGGCGCTCCTGGGCAAGCGCCTGGCGACGCCCCAGACCGGCCCGCGCGGCAAGCTGGTGAACCGGCTCTATATCGAGGCGGCGACCGAGGTGACGCGCGAGTTCTATCTCGGCCTCGTCCTCGACCGACAGAGCGAGCGCGTCATGGCCGTCGCCTCTTCGGCCGGCGGCATGGAGATCGAGGAGATCAGCGAGCGCGAGCCCGCCTCTCTGATCCGCCTCAGCATCGACCCCGCCGTGGGCATGCAGCCCTTCCATGCAAGGGAGATCGCCTTCGGCCTCGGCCTCGAGGCCTCTCACATTGCCGAGGGGGTCGAGACCATTCTCGGCTGCTACCGGGCGTTTCGCGAGCTCGACGCCACCATGGTCGAGATCAATCCGCTGGTGACCACGGCGGACGGCTCGCTGCTCGCCCTCGATGCGAAGATGAGCTTCGACGACAACGCCCTCTTCCGCCGGCCCCAGATCTCGGAGCTGCGCGACAAGTCCCAGGAAGATCCGCGCGAGACCCGCGCCACGGATCGCGGTCTCAGCTATGTCGGTCTCGACGGCAATATCGGCTGCATCATCAACGGCGCCGGGCTTGCCATGGCGACCATGGACATGATCAAGCATGCCGGCGGGGAGCCTGCCAACTTCCTCGACATCGGGGGCGGGGCGACGCCCGAGCGCGTCGCCAAGGCCTTCAATCTGGTGCTTTCCGACGCCAAGGTCGAGGCGATGCTGGTCAACATCTTTGCCGGCATCAACCGCTGCGACTGGGTCGCCAAGGGCATCGTGCAGGCGCTGCAAAAGGTCGAAATGCGCGTGCCGCTGGTGGTGCGCCTCGCCGGCACGCATGTGGAGGAGGGCCGGCAGATCCTGGAAGGCAGCGGCTTTCCCATCATTGCCGCCGAGAGCCTCGCCGAGGCGGCGGAGAAGGTCGTCGCCGCTTGGCGCCAGGCCGAGATGGCGAATCTCAGGGAGGCCGCGGCATGAGCATCCTTCTCGATCAGGCAACGGGCGTCATCGTTCAGGGCTTCACCGGTAAGATCGGCAGCTTTCACGCTCAGGAGATGATCGACTACGGGACCCGCGTGCTGGGCGGAGTGACTCCGGGCAAGGGCGGGACGACCCATCTCGGCCGCCCGGTCTTCAACTCCGTGCGCGCGGCGGTCGCCGCCACGGGCGCTACGGCCAGCATCGTCTTCGTGCCGCCGCCCTTCGCCGCGGATTCCATCATGGAAGCGGCGGATGCCGGCATCGAGCTCTGCGTCGCCATCACCGACGGCATTCCCGCCCAGGACATGATCCAGGTGAAGCGCTATATGCGCCGCTACAAGCGCGAGCAGCGCATGCGCCTGGTCGGGCCGAACTGCGCCGGCGTGATCAGCCCGGGCAAGGCGCTGCTCGGCATCATGCCGGGGCATATCTACAAGCAGGGCACCATCGGTGTGGTCGGGCGCTCGGGCACGCTGGGCTATGAGGCGGCGGCGCAGATGAAGGCGCTCGGCATCGGCATCTCCACCAGCGTTGGCATCGGCGGCGATCCCATCAATGGCAGCTCCTTCAAGGATGCCCTCGAGCTTTTCGAGACCGATCCCGAGACCGAGGCGGTGATGATGATCGGCGAAATCGGCGGGCCGCAGGAGGCCGAGGCGGCCCAGTTCATCCGCGACCATATGACCAAGCCCGTCGCCGCTTATATCGCCGGCCTCACCGCGCCCAAGGGCCGGCGCATGGGCCATGCCGGCGCCATCATCTCCGCCTTCGGCGAGAGCGCCGATGAGAAGGTGGAAATCCTCCAGGAGGCCGGCGTGCGCGTCGCCCCCAATCCCTCCGAGCTCGGCACCACCGTCGCCAGCCTGCTCCGGGCCGCCTAGGACGAGGCGGCGCGGCGCTGCCGGAGCTCCGATCTGCTCGGCCGCGGGCTGCGAACCTCCGGCAACTTCCAGGCGTCGGCCAGCCGGCGCGCGAGACGGCGCCAAAGTCGTGCCATGGACCGGCCCCGCGTGGCGGGCTCCGACTCGTCTGCTGCCACTTTTCCGGCCCAAGCCGCTTCCGGTGAGCCGGTGTCATGCGGGAGGGCGCCCAGCCTGCCGGGGGTGTAGTCGCGACAGAGATCGACCAGGCCGAATCGCATCAGCGCCTCCCTTCCCCGGCGAGGCTGACCGATCCCGACATTGCGGCATGCCGAGGTGAGCTCCGGCGCGGCGTCGGGCGGATGAGCGCACCCCAAATCTTCCGCACCCATTCCTGGATGCCGCGGCCGGGGGGCGCGGGCGGCACATCCGTCCAGCAGACCCGGCGCCGCGAAGGCGGCAAGGGGGCACCGGTCAGGTAATGGAGCGCGTCCGGGAAGAGCGAGCTGTATGCGAATAGGGGAGCCCGGTTCATGGTCCTGCTCTTTCTGGTTGGGCGGGCCCGGCGGCCCGCGGGTACGGCCTTCGTTCTGAGGCAGGCCCGCAATCCGCCCGTTTCGACAGCCGTGAATGGGGTGCAAATCCGGGCACCGGAACGCGTGCCCGGCGTAAAAAATGCGTCTAATCTTCAGAGGCTACCGCCGGAGCCGGTCCGAAGATCAGGTAGGCAGAGCCGATGGCACCTTTGCAACTGAGAGTCCTTGGAGGCTTCGCGGCCGTCCTGCCGACCAGAGGGCCGGTCGAGATAGCGGGTAAGAAGAACCGGGCGCTGCTGGCCTATCTGGCGCTTCATGCGGACAGGAAGGTCACGCGGGACAAGCTTGTCGGCCTTCTGTGGAGCGACCGCAGCGAGGCCCAGGCAAGGAGCAGCCTGCGCCAGGCGCTGGCGGCGTTGCGGCGCGACCTTGCGGGCATCGAGCCAGCGCCGCTAACGGTCGCCGGCGATGTCGTTGCCCTGGACGGGTCGGCCGTACGGACGGATGCGGCTGTGTTCACGAACCTGGCGACTTCGGATTCGGCCGGCGAGCTGCGCCAGGCTGTCGAGCTCTATGAGGGAGCCTTGCTCGACGGCATCGACGTCCGCGATCCTGCCTTCGAAGACTGGCTCACCCTCGAGCGCACGCGCCTCGGTGAGCTCGCCATCGGGGCGTTGACGCGCCTGATGGCGCATTCGAGCGGCGCCGATGCGATCGCCATGGGCCGTCGGCTCGTGGCCCTCGACCCCCTGCGCGAGGCCTCGCATCACGCCCTGATGCATGCCTATGCGGCACAGGGCCAGCTCGAGCAGGCGATACGCCAGCACCACCAGTGCCGGGACATATTGCGGCGCGAGCTCGATGTCACACCCTCAGCGAAGTTGGAGGAACTATATCGTGCGATAAAGGCAGGGACCTATGCGGGTCCGCCCACCGCACCACCCGCTCCGGCGGATACGCCTTTCCCCAAAGACGCCTCCCTCGGAAGCGACAAGCCTTCCATCGCGGTGCTGCCCTTCGTCAACAGGAGCGGCGACCCGGAGCAGGCCTATTTCTCGGACGGCATTACCGAGGACATCATCACCGAGCTTTCGCGCTTCCGGTTCCTTTTCGTCGTCGCCCGCGATGCGTCGTTTGCCAAGAGGGGCGCCGACAGGGAGGGGACGGCAGATGCGCGGGAGATCGGCCGTGCCTTGGGCGTCCGCTATGTGGTGGAGGGGAGTGTCCGGCGGGCCGGCGATCGCATCCGCGTGACGGCCCAGCTGATCGATGCGGGAACGGGAAGCCATCTCTGGGCCGAGCGCTACGACCGCGATCTCGGCGACATTTTTTCCGTGCAGGAGGAGATCGCGCGGCAAATCGCTGCGAGCCTCGCACCTCGGATCGAGGCCGAGGGCATCGACCTCGCGAAGCGGAAGCGGCCCGAGAAGATGCGCGCGTATGACTATTTTCTCAGGGCGAAGCTGCTTCTCGATACGGCGCATGACGGCGCCGATCTCAGCCAGGCGCGCGAATATTGCGATCGTGGGATCGAGATCGATCCGTCCTATGCGCGGGCGCATGCCCAGAAGGCCTTCACCTACATCGTCGGGCTGGAGCTGATGGAGGCGGAGAGCGTGGCGAAGTGGCGAAGACAGGGTCTCGAATCTGCGGAAAGGGCGGTCCTGCTCGACCCGATGGACGAGTTCTGCCACTGGGCGCTCGGCGAGGCCGCTGCTCAGGCCGGACAGTACGATCGGGCTCTCGACCATATGGCGCGGGCGCTGGCGATCAATCCGAACGATTCGAATCTCCTCGCCAGTGCTGGCCGCATTCAGGCACTTGCGGGTGATGCGGAAGCCGGGCTGCGGCAGACGAGCGCGGCGCTGGAGCGCAACCCTTTCGGGCCCTCCTGGTATCACTGGATGCAGGGTGACATCCTCTACATGCTGGGCCGGTTCGATGAGGCCCTGCGCGCCTTCAACCTCTGCGGGCCTGCCAATGTCGGCGTTCTCCGCGGGCGTGCAGCGGCGCTCGTGGCGCTGGGTCGGCTCGACGAGGCGCGCGAGGATATGCGGGCCCTGCTGGCCATCCGGCCCGCCGCGACGGTGAGCGAAGCGAAGCGGTTCCTCGACCACATGCCTAAGCTCGAGCAGTATCTCGACGGGCTGCGTCGGGCGGGGTTGCCGGCATAGGCGCCGCTATCGCTCAGATCTCCTCGATCTTGTCGACGCGCGGTCGGGATAGAAAGCGAGGTGGCCGGCGATCTCGGCCATGGCGGGTGGCAGTCCCATCTGCTATTGTCATACAAAAGATCGAAGACCGTGCACGGGAGGAAGATGCCGCCGCCCTCCGCTTCGCCGTCCCCCGCAGCCGACTATGCGCATATCGTCCGCCTGGAGAAGGTGCAGAAGTTCTTCGGCGCGATCCAGGGCCTGCGCGACATCGATCTTAGCATCGGGCGCAACGAGATCGTCGGCCTGATCGGCGATAACGGCGCCGGCAAGTCCACGCTCATCAAGGTCATGACCGGCGTGCTGCGGCCGACGGCAGGGCGCATCTTCATCCGCGACCGGGAGATCGACTGGCGCGCCTATTCCGTGCGCCAGGCCCACGACCTCTCCATCGAAACGGTCTATCAGGACAAGTCGCTCGCCGAGAAGCAGCCTCTCTGGCGCAACTTCTTCGCCGGCCGGCAGATCACCAACCGCTTCGGCTTCATCGATGTGAGGAAGGAGCGGGCGGTGGCGCGCGAGATGCTGCTCAGCTCCATCGGCTTTCGCGGCGCGGGGATCTCGGTCGATTCCACCGTGTCGCTCCTCTCCGGGGGCGAACGCCAGGGCATCGCCATCGGCCGCGCCATGCATTTCAACGCCGACCTCATCGTGCTGGACGAGCCGACGGTGGCGCTCGCCGTCTCCGAGGTGCGCAAGGTCCTGGACTTCGTGCGCCGGATCAAGGCGCAGGGCCGGGCCTGCGTCTATATCGAGCACAACCTCGCCCATGTGCATGAGGTGGCGGACCGCCTGGTGGTGCTCGACCGCGGCGCGATCGTCGCCGAGATCTCGCCCAGGAGCATGTCGGTGCCCGAGCTCACCGAATATCTCATCGCCTTGCAGCATTGAGGGACCGATGGGAGCGCCGCGCCTCTATTCGATGATCCAGCGGCTGGAGGGGCTGCCGATCATCCTGGTCTTCCTCGTGCTGCTGGCGCTCTTCATGTATACGGCGCCGGAGGTCTTCCTCGCCCCCTATATCTACACGACCTTTCTCTCCACTTTGCCGCCTCTGGTGCTGCTCGCCATCGGCCTCACCTTCGTCATCGGCGCCGGCGAGATCGATCTCAGCTTTCCCGCCATCATCTCCTTCAGCGGCTTCGTCTTCGCGGTGCTGTTCAAGGAATACGACCTCGGCTGGATCGCGGTCGCAGCCGGCCTCGCTTCGGGCCTCCTGGTCGGCTGCATCAACGGGCTGCTCGTCGCCCGGGTCGGCGTGCCTTCCTTCATGGCGACATTGGCGACCCAGTTCTTCTGGTCCGGCATGGCGACGGTGCTCTCCGGCGGCAAGTCCTATGCCCTGCGCGGCGCCGAGCAAAGCTCGGTCTGGAAGGTGCTGGTGGGCCGCCTCGGTGGAGCGCCCGACTCCCTCGCCTGGGTGAACGACGTCTCGGTGCAGTCCCTCTGGACCGCCCTCATCGTCATCTTCCTCTGGTTCATCCTGAACCGGCACCGGTTCGGAGAGCATGTGCTCTTCATCGGCGATTCGAACGCGGTCTCGCGGGTCGTCGGCATCGATGTGGCGTGGGAGAAGATCCGCCTCTTCACCCTCATGGGTGGCCTTTCGGCCCTGGCGGCGATGCTGCTGACGCTCGAGAACAAGAACTTCTTCGGCAATCAGGGCCAGGGCTATCTGCTTACCGCCATCGCATCGGTGCTGATCGGCGGCACTTCCATCTTCGGTGGGCGTGCGACGATCGTGGGCACGGTCTTCGGCTGCTTCATCATCGGCATGATCGAGGCCGGGCTGGTGGCGACGGGGCTGACCGGCGCCTGGGTGCGCACGATCCAGGGCCTCGTGTTCCTGATCTCGATCATCTTCTATCTCTGGGTCGAGGAGCCCCACCGCGTGCGCGCTTTCTTTGCGCGCAACGCGACGCTCCGGCTCAGGAAGGAATTCGACCGGACGGGTCCGGCCGAATAGCGGTGTTAGGACAACAAGCAAGCAGGAGGAAGCGATGAAACGGGCCAAAGGGCTGCTGACACGACTGCTGATAGGGGCTGCGGCGGCAGCCTTGCTTGCCAGCGCCGGCGCGGCGCTGGCCGATGACGCGCCGGGCAAGGGCATCACGATCTACATGCAGATGGGCGGCAATCCCGGCGACGGGGCCACGCTGGCCCGCCAGACCGGAGCCGCGGCGGCGGCGAAGGCGCTGGGCGTCGACAAGCTGAACTCGCAATTTTCCGCCTGGGCGCCGGAGACGATGATCCAGCAGTTCAAGGAGGCGCTGGCCGCGCGCCCCTCCTGCATCGTCATCATGGGCCATCCGGGCAATGACGCCTTCGCCGATCTCGTCAAGCAGGCGGTCGGCCAGGGTATCGTCGTCACCGACGGCAACTCGCCCCTCAGCGAATTGCAGAAGACCTATGGGCCCCAGGGCTTCGGCTATGCCGGCGTCGATCTCTATGCCGGCGGGTCGCTCACGGCCCAGCACATGATCGATACCGGCCATCTGAAATCCGGCGACGAGGCCATGGTCTATGGCGTCTTCAGCCAGGCCGAGCGCGGCCTGTCGGAGAAGGGCCTCGCCGATACCCTGGAGAAGGCGGGGCTCAAGGTCGACCGGCTGGAAATCACCCAGGAGGCGAACTCCGATCCCTCCCTCGCGGTGCCGGTGCTGGCGGCCTATGTGCAGAGCCATCCGAACCTCAAGGCCATCGGCACGCAGCATGGCGGCGTCACCGGCGTGCTCCAGGATGTGTTGAAGAAGGCCGGCAAGAAGCCGGGGGACATCACCGTCGGCGGCATCGATCTGGCGCCGGCAACCATCGATGGCCTCAAATCGGGCTATGTCACCGTCACCCTGGACCAGCTTCTCTATCTCCAGGGCTTCATGCCGGTGCTGCAATGCGTGCTCACGGCCAAGTACAAAATGCCGGGCCTCTCGCTCAACACCGGCGCCGGCGTGGTGACGCCGGAAAGCATCGGCCCGCTGATCCCGCTGATCGAGACGGGGTATCGGTAGGCAGCGACGAAGCATTGTCTCGCCCTCTCCCGCGCTTTGAAGCGGGAGAGGGAGGGGACCCATCGCGCCAGTGATGGGGAGGGTGAGGGTTTCGCCAAATGCCGTGCTTGCACTACCCTTACCCGGCCGCCTCCGCTCACGCGCCGGCGGCCACCCTCTCCCGCTTCGAAGCGCGGGAGAGGGAATAAGGAGCGCGCGACAAGCAGGCACCCAGATCATGATCGACGATTCATCTCCTCTCGACCCCGCCGACTGGGCGGGGTTTCGCGCCCAGGGCCATCGCATGCTCGACGATATGCTCGACTATCTCGAAGGGATCGAGAGACGCCCGGTCTGGCAGCCGATTCCGGATGCGGCGCGCGCGGCCTTTCGCGAACCGCTGCCCCGGAGGCCCTCGAGCCTTGCCGCGGCCCATGATCGCTTCATGCAGGATGTGCTGCCCTATGCGACGGGCAATGTGCATCCGGGATTCATGGGCTGGGTCCATGGCGCCGGCACCCCGGTGGGCATGCTGGCGGAGATGCTTGCCGCGGGGCTCAATGCCAATCTCGGCGGGCGCGACCACATGCCCATCGAGGTCGAGCGCCAGATCCTCCATTGGATGCGCGAGCTCTTCTCCTTCCCGGAGAGCGCCAGCGGCCTCTTCGTCACCGGCACCTCCATGGCCAATCTCATGGCCGTGCTGATCGCCCGCACCACGGCGCTGGGCTATGAGGTGCGCCGCCAGGGTCTCGCCGCCGGCGGCCGGCGGCTTGCGGCCTATACCTCGGAAGCCGCCCATGGCTGCGTGCGCCAGGCGGTCGATCTCGCGGGGCTCGGCGGCGGCGCGCTGCGCCGGATCGCCACGGATGGGCGGCAGCGCATGGATCTCGAGGCCCTGTCCGCCGCCATCGCCCGGGACCGGCATGACGGCTTCACCCCCTTCCTGCTGGTGGGGACCGGCGGCACGGTGGATGCGGGCGCGATCGACGATCTCGCGGGCCTCGCCGAGCTCGCCCGGCGCGAGCGCCTCTGGTTCCATGTCGATGCGGCCTATGGGGCGCTCGCCCTCATGGCCCCGGACCTGGCGCCGCTCTTTCGCGGCATCGAGCAGGCGGATTCCATCGCCTTCGATTTTCACAAATGGGGGCAGGTCCCCTATGACGCGGGCTATCTGCTGGTGCGCGACGGCGAGCGCCATCGGGCGAGCTTCGCCGCACCCGCAGCATATCTGCGCCGCGAGACGCGCGGGCTTGCCGCCGGCTCGCCATGGCCCTGCGATTTCGGCCCGGATCTCTCCCGCGGCTTCCGCGCGCTCAAGGCCTGGTTCACCCTCAAGGTCCATGGCACCGCAGCGCTGGGCGCGGCGATGTCGCGAAGCTGCGCGCTGGCCCGCTATCTGGAGCAGAAGGTCGCGGCGACACCAACGCTGGAGCTGCTGGCGCCAGCCCAGCTCAATATCGTCTGCTTCCGCTATCGCTGTGCGGATGCGGATCTGGTGAATGCCGAGATCGTCGCCGACCTGCAGGAAGCCGGCATCGCCGCGCCCTCGACCACCACCATCGACGG
>DATFRE010000018.1:0-21168 GCA_035263545.1 Dongiaceae bacterium | reverse complement strand
AGGCGGCGCCGATCGGCCCCGGCGAGGCCGTGCGCATCTTCACCGGTGCTCCCCTGCCCGAGGGCGCCGACACCATCGTAATCCAGGAGGATACGGAGGCCGCGGGCGAGCAGGTCCTGGTCAAGGAGGCGGGCCCCAAGGGCGCCTATGTCCGACCCGCCGGCCTGGATTTCAGGGAAGGCGATTTCGGCCTCGCCGCCGGCAAGCGGCTGAACGCCCGCGATATCGGCCTGGCCGCCGCCATGAACCATCCCTGGCTCCGGGTGCACCGGAAGCCGAGAGTGGCCATCCTGGCCACCGGCAACGAGATCGTCATGCCGGGCGAGCCGCGGGGGGCCGAGCAGATCATCAGCTCCAACGGCCAGGGCCTCGCCGCCTTCCTGCGTCAGGCCGGCGCCGAGCCCCTCGATCTCGGCATCGCCCCGGACGACCGCGAGGCCCTGCACCGCCTGATCGGCGGGGCGGCGGGAGCGGATCTGCTGGTCACCACCGGCGGCGCCTCCGTCGGCGACCATGACCTCGTCCAGAGCGTGCTGGGCGAGGAGGGCATGGCGCTCGACTTCTGGAAGATCGCCATGCGGCCGGGGAAGCCCCTGATGTTCGGGCGCATCGTGTCGACGCCGGTCCTGGGTCTCCCCGGCAATCCGGTTTCGAGCCTGGTCTGCGCCGTCGTCTATCTGCGGCCGGCCCTCAGGATCATGCTGGGCCTGCCGGCGACCGAGGATTCGGGAACCGCCATCGCCGGCCGCGACCTGGGCGAGAACGACAGCCGCCAGGATTATCTCCGCTCGCGGCTCTCCACCGATCTCGAAGGCCGTCTCGTGGCGACCCCGTTCGAGAAGCAGGACAGCTCGATGATGTTCCTGCTGCAGCAGGCGGATTGCCTCGTGGTCCGCCCGCCCCGCGCGCCCATGCTCCGCACCGGCGCGCCGGTGCCGATCCTCCGCCTGGACGATGTCTGACGCGGCCTAGCGGCCGGCCATCACGTATTCGCGAAGCTGTCCGACTTCGGTCGCCGCCTCGTCGAGCTTCAGCTTGACCACATCGCCGATGCTGACGATGCCCCGAAGCTTGCCGTCCTCCACCACAGGGAGATGGCGGATCCGGCTCGCCGTCATGATCGCCAGGAGCTCGTCGGCGGTCTTGTCCCGGGTGCAGGTGATGAGGCTGCGGGTCATGACCCGCTCCGCCGGGGTCTCCAATGCCGCCGCCCCGGAGGCCGCGAGTGTATTGACGATATCGCGCTCCGAGACGATGCCCAGCGGGGCACCTGCGGCATCGACCACCACGACGGCGCCGATCCGGTGGTCGGCGATGAGCTTGGCGATCTGATGCAGCGTCTGGCTCTGCCGCGCGGTTATCACGGCAGAACCCTTGTTCTTCAAAATGTTTTCGACATTCATGCAAGAACTCCTTTCCGCCGCCCGGGGGCTAGGAGTGAGTCGCAAGCGGCCCATCGGGCGGAAACGACTTCTGGTCGAACATACTAGGTTGTTCCAAGTCTGGATTCAAACCCCACCCACCGATAGACTGCGCGCCGCGGCATAGGAGTAGAGAGCATGGAAGAATCTATCAATTTCACGCGCATGGCCGATGGAACCTATGAGGAGTACCAATTTCTCTCGCGTCTTTATGAACCATTGGTAAAGCGCCTGCCCGACGAGGTCATCGGTATGCTGAATCGCCTGGCGGGCGACAAGATCGGCTACAAGGTCGACCGCTACGAGCATTCGCTGCAGACGGCAAGCCGGGCCTTCCGTGACGGCGCCGATGAGGAGACGGTGGTCTGCGCCCTCCTCCACGATATCGGCGACACCCTGGCGCCGGAAAACCATGCCCAGCTCGGCGCCGCCGTCCTGCGGCCCTATGTCTCCGCGGACAATCACTGGCTGATCCAGCACCACGCGGTGTTCCAGGGCTACTACTACTATCACCATATCGGGATGGACCGCGACGAACGCGAGCGCTACCGCGGCCATCCGATGTTCGAGCGGACGGCCGCCTTCTGCGAGAAATGGGACCAGAACTCCTTCGATCCGGATTACGACACCATGCCCTTCTCGGCCTTCGAGCCCATGTTGCGCCGGCTCTTCGCGCGGAAACCTTTCACCTACGGGAACTGACATGCCGCTCGAGCACTGGCTTGCCTTCGCGCTCGCCTCGGCGATCCTCGTCGCCATACCGGGCCCGACAGTGCTGCTGGTCATCTCCTATGCGCTCGGACATGGGCGCAAATCCGCGGCGGCGACCGTCGCGGGCGTGGCGCTCGGCGATTTCACCGCGATGACCGCCTCGATGCTGGGGCTCGGCGCCTTTCTTGCCGCCTCGGCGACCCTGTTCACCGCCCTCAAGCTCATCGGCGCTGTCTATCTCGTCTATATGGGGGTCAAGCTCTGGCGCGCGCCGGTGACGCTTGCCGGGGTCGCGGCGCCGACGGAGACCAGCGCCCGGCGCGTCTTCGCCCATGCCTATGTTGTGACCGCCCTCAATCCGAAGAGCATCGTCTTCTTCATCGCCTTCCTGCCGCAGTTCTTCGCCCCCAGCCGCCCCATTGTGCCGCAAATGATCATCTTCGAGGCGACCTTCCTGGTGCTGGCGACACTCAATGCCGCGATCTACGGCGTCGCGGCCTCGGCGGCGCGGCGGACGATCCGCAAGCCCGCGGTGCAGCGGGCCGTCAACCGTGTCGGCGGCTCCTTCCTCATTGGCGCCGGCCTCCTGGCCGCGACCTGGCGCCGGGCGAGCTGAGAGCCCGCTACCCTCTCCCGCTTCAAAGCGCGGGAGAGGGGAAATAGGCTCAGGGCTTCTCGCCGATCGCGGCCATCACCGCCTCGGTATCCGTCACCCAGACCAGCTTCTGCTCCTTGAGATAGTCGAGCACCCGGCGGAGTGCTGCGGTGCCGTCAGGGGTGCCGATCACGAAGGGGTGGATGCCGATGGTCACAATCGTGGCCTCGCGGCTCGGATCCTCCGCGGCCTCCCGCGCCAACTCGCCGATATAGTCGATCCAGAGCCGCTCCATGTCGCGGGCATCCTTGAAGCGGACGAGATACTGGCCCATATCGACCGGCTGCGGCGGATAAGGCATCAGGACGAGCGGCCCCGCCTTGGTCGTGAGCCGCGACAGCACGTCGGAATCCATCCCGTCGAGGGAGTAGCGGATACCCGCCGCGGCACTCGCCGTGAAAGTATCGGCATTGGGATAGACCGCCGGGCTCGACCAACCCCGGGGGCGCTGGCCGGTATACTTCTGGAAGATGTCGAGGGTCCGGCGGATATAGGCCTCTTGAGCATCGAGGCCCTCGCCCAGCGGCAACAGGTGGTTCGAGTTGTTGAGGCCATGGGCGACGATCGGCGCGTCGGGCAGCAGGCTGCGAATCTGGCTCCAGACCTCGGGCTCCTGTTCGGGAAACTCGGCATTCATGGCGATGCTCAGCGGCAGGCTTTCGGCCTTGAACAGTCGGGCCACGCGCGGCACGCCCCAATGGATGGCGTATTGGCGGAAGCCTTCATCGACGACGTCCGGGTCGCGGCCCGCATTGTCGCTGCGCAGGTTCGGGCCCTGGCCGTGACCCCAGACCTCGACATCGAAGATGAAGCAGACCGCGACCTTCTTGCCGCCGGGCCAGGCGGCGACGTGAATCGGCTCCCGCGGCAAGCCGGTGATCCAGTCCGTCGTCGGATCGGCGAAGGCCGGCGCCGCTGCCAGCCCGAGGCCCAGCAACAGCGCTGCCATGGCGCCCAGGCCGAAGCGGCCCCGGCGCCTTCCTGATGTGGTTTTCCCCATGATCACCCCCTGTCCCTTCCCCTGAGAATCAGCCCCGTACCGGATCCTGACTTGTCAGCCCGGTCAGCGCCACGGTGAAGAAGATCAGCGCCAGCAGCAATGGCGGCCAGGCACCGACGAGCCGCGTCAGCGCCGCGCCGCCGGCGGCGCTTGCCATGAAAACCCCGATGGAGGAGAAGCGCCGGAGCCAGCGCTCGTTCCTGCCGCCGGAGATCGCCGAATCCGCCACCAGCGCGGTGAGGGTAAGGGTCATGACATTGGTCGCGAGGTCGGGGACGCCATGCCGGCGCAGCAGCGCATTCTGCAGCCCCATGGCCGCAGCCAGGAGGCAGATGATCGCCCCCCGCGCCTCCTCGCTCGAGCCGATCGGCAGGACGAGGGTGAGGATCGTGGCCGCGGCCAGGAACAACCACTCGATCACGAAGCCCAGCCGCGTATGCCCGCGGGCGCCGCGCACGATGCGCCCGCCGGTGATCGCGCCAAGGGCGAAGGCGGCCAGCGCCACCAGATAGATCCCGTGCTGGAACACCGACTGGCCGAGGCCGATGAAGAAGCAGAACAGGAGAAGATTGCCGGTCATCATCTCGGCGAAGACCTGGCCCAGGGAGAGGAAGCAGGCTGCGTCCACGAGCCCGCAGAGGCCGGCGATCAGATAGAGGCCGGTGAGATGCGATACGCGCGGACCTCCTTCCCGGCGAAGGATCAGCAGCAGCGGACGTATCAGAAATGGCCAGCGGCCGTCCCGCTGCAGCTTTCCGATCGGCAGGCTCATGCGGACCTCTTTCCCGCGGCCCAGTCGGGCCTGAGGATCGCCATCACGAGCTCGTCGCGGTGCTCCCCACCGAAAAAGGCACTCCCGCGGGCGATACCCTCGGCACTGAACCCCACGGCCTCATAGGCCCGGCGCGCCGCCCCGTTCCCGGGAAAGACCCCGAGCCAGAGCCGCCAGGCATCGGTTTCATCGAAGACCCGGTCCACGACCCTGCCGAGCAGAGCACGGCCGTAACCTTTGCCTGGACGCGTGACCGCAATCCGCTTCAGCAAGGTGACCCGCTTTGGCGAGGCCCAATCCCTGAGAATGGCGAATCCCACCGGCTCCCCCGCCACCCGGCCGATGAAATAGGCATGGCGTCCGTCCTGAAGCGCGGCGCCATGGCGCGCTTCGTCCCAGCGCCCCACGAGGGATTCATACCCTGGCCGGCGCTCACAAGCCATGACGAAGGGGATCAGCGACCCGTCGGCGCGGACGACCTCGATCTGCGGCGGCAAGCTCCCCCCGAGGTCACAGGATCAGATGATTCGCTGCACCATGCGCCAGCGCCGCAGCATCAGGGTGAAGAGGAAGGCCACTGGCACGGCAATCCCGGCCACCACCAGGAACTTGACCGCCGCCGGCCAGGGCGCGTCGGACAGCGCATATTGCAGCGCCACCACCATGGGCAGGTGGAAGAGGTAGACGCCATAGCTCGCAAGAGAGAGCTTCTGCAAGAAGGGCGTCTGGAAGTCGAGATATTCGCGGAACAGGGTGGGAAGCCCGAGGCAGAGGCCGAAGCAGGTGAGCGTCTCCCAGATCGGGTAGACGATGCCGTTGAAATCATCGCCCCCCATGCTGAAGAAGGAATGGCCGCTGAGGTCGAGGCCGATGAAGAGCAGCGCCCCGCCGATGCCGATGGCGAGCCAGCTATAGCCGATGCGGGTGGGAAGGCTGAGCAGCCAGTTGTTGCGATAGGCGAGCACGCCGAGGGTGAAGCAGGCGAGATCGCGGGGAAAGTCCGCCGGCTGGAGCTGGAAGGTCCTGAAATAGGCATGCCACTGGTAGATCGGGTCGTGCAGGCGCACCAGGAAGGAGGCCGTAGCGACCAGGATCAGCACCGGCGCCAGCACCAGGAGTCCCGGCTGCGGCAAGGGCGCTTTCAAGCGCGGCAGCGGCAGCTTCGCCCGGATCCAGCGCCAGAGCGCATAGCCAATCGCATAGACCAGCAGCATCTGGATGAACCAGAGATGGCCGAGCTGGCGGTCGGGCCAGTTGGGCCCCGACCAGTCGGGCGCGTGCTGATAATTGAAGCCCCAATAGATGTACCAATAGTAGCTGGGGAAATCCATGTAACCGTAGCTGCGGAAATTGAGGTAGTAGGCGTACATCAGCGGCGGGAAGACGAAGAACAGGAAGAAGACCAGTGGAATCCCCAGCCGCCGAAAACGATCTTTCAGATATTGCTCGGGACCCTTGCGGTCGACGACGAAGGGCATGAAGTAGCCGGCGATGAGGAAGAAGAGGCTCATCCGGAAGCTGCGGTTGACGACGAAGAAGGCCGAGAGCAGCGGTTCCTGCTTGGCATCGGTGTAGTACCACCAGCTTCCCGCCGCGTAAGCGAAGCTCGAGTGCTGCAGGACGATCAGCACTGTCAGCGCGACCCTGAGATTGTCCATGAAATAGAGGCGGCGGACGAAGCTGCCGACGGCCTCGGCCGTGCGCGGCACAGCGGTTGCCTGTGACACGCTGATATCCGTCGGCGACATCAGATCCGGCGCGCGATGCCGCCATCCTCGGCGGCAAAGGGAAGCTGCGGCAGGCCGCGCTCGCGCCGCGGAGTCTTGCCGAAGAAGTCGCGGTAGCACTTGGAGAAATGGGAAGCGGAGACGAAGCCGCAGGCAAGCGCGACGTCGATCACCGACATGTTGGTCTGCAGCAGCAGCAGGCGGGCCCGGTTCAGCCGGAGCTCGACATAATAGCGGGCGGGCGAGCGGTTCAGATATTTGCGGAACAGGCGCTCGAGCTGGCGGGTGGAGAGGCCGGCGGCGGTGGCGAGCTGGCTGCGGTCGAGCGGCTCCTCCAGATTGGCCTCCATCTGGCGGATCACGCGGATCAGCTTCGGATGGCGCACGCCCAGGCGCGCCGGCAGCGCCATGCGCTGATGGTCGTGGCGGTCGCGGATGCGCTCGTGCATGAACTGCTCGGAGACCGCAGTCGCCAGCTCGTGGCCGTGCTGAAGGGCGATCATGTTCAGCATCATGTCCAGGGCCGCGGTGCCGCCGGAGCAGGTGAAGCGGTTGCGGTCGACCTCGAACAGCTCCGAGGTCACCTCGATATCGGGGAAATCCTCGGTGAAGGCGGCGATGTTCTCCCAATGGATCGTGCAGCGGTGGCCGTCCAGGAGCCCAGCGCGCGCGAGCACATGGCTGCCGGTGCAGAGCGCCCCGATATCGGCCCCCTGGCGATCCAGGCGCCGGAGGCCCGCGAACAAGGCGCGGTCCTGGTAGAGATGGGCGTCGATGCCGCTGCAGAGGATGACGGTGCCATAGCCCGAGGCGCGGTCGATTTCGCCCTCGGTCTGGAGCACGATGCCGTTGCTCGCCGCGACCGGCTTGGCGTCGCTGGAAAAGAGCCGCCAGCTATAGAGCTCCCGCCCCGCCGCCCGGTTCGCCAGGCGCAGAGGCTCCACCGCCGAGGTGAAGGCGATCATCGAGAAGTTCGGGATCAGGATGAAGCCGATGCGCTGTGGCAGCTCGGAGGAAGCGGCTCCGAACATCGCTATTCCTTTTTGTAGGAGATGTCGGTGGAGAGCAGCCGGCTCTGGCAGACCATTCCCTTCCCGTCTCCCGTCTGGCCGATCACCACCATGATCGCGATCATGGAATCCACGGTCTCGGCATAGCTTTCGTCGATCTTGGACTCGTCGACGCCCGGAAAGCTGAAGAGCGAGGCATAGGCCGAGGCCGGATTGTCGGCCTGGGCGGTCTTGGGATCGACACCTCCCGCCTTCTTGATCCGGTTCATGATCTTCTTGCAGCTCGCCTGATCCGGCTTGGCGGTCGTCGAATAGGCGCGGATCATGATGTCCTTGTCCTCGACATCGGCGAAGCCATCGAAGCCCGACCCGGCTCCGGCCGCATCGACCTTCTCGCCCAGCTGGGCGAGCGCAAGGTCGAGCTGGCTCGCGGGTGTTGTCTGCAAATGGCTGAGGATCGCCGCCGGATCGGCCTTGGCCGCGGCCGGCCAGAGGGCGAGCCCCAAGGTGAGCCCGCAGACGGGGGCGTAGGTCATCCATGCGCGCCGCATCATCGCCAAACATCCTCCCCGGCCGGGTGTCAAGTTATGAGCGATCCCGGCGCCAGGAGACGTTAGCAGGATCATGTCGCAAAATCGATAGTCGGTGGCGTCGTGCGGGGAGCCGGGGCGAAAGCCTCGTGGTGCAAGGGCGTCGCCTGCCCTGAGGGCCGCGCGGGGGCCGGGCCGCAGGAGCCTCCGAGGCGCGGCCCGGCTTCCGGATGTCGCAGGCGGAGGGGTCGCGCTTGATCGTCGGGTCGCCTGCTGCCATTCTCGCGCGCTGCCCGGCGGGCGTTCTTTGGCGGCCGTTCTTTGGGAGAGCCGGATGAAGGCGCGTTATTCCATATTCAGCCTGGCGCGCAACGCGCGCAGCTACCACGAAAACTGGACGGAGGCCTGGCGCAGCCCGGAGCCGCGGCCGGCCTATGACGTCGTCATCGTCGGCGGTGGCGGACATGGCCTGGCCACAGCCTATTACCTGGCCAAGGAGCACGGCGTCACCAATGTCGCCGTCATCGAGAAGGGCTGGCTCGGCGGCGGCAATACCGGACGCAACACCACGGTGGTGCGCTCCAACTATCTCTGGGACGAGAGCGCCCATCTCTACGAGCACTCGCTCAAGCTCTGGGAGCGCCTGTCCCAGGATCTGAACTTCAACGTCATGTTCAGCCAGCGGGGGCTGCTGAGCCTCGCCCACAACCAGCACGAGCTGCGCGAGCTCAGCCGCCGGATCAACTCCAACCGCCTCAACGACATCGATTCCGAATTCCTGGACGCGGCCGAGGTCCAGGCCTTCTGCCCGGTGCTGGATTGCCGGCCCAATGCCCGCCATCCGGTCCTCGGCGCCTCCCTCCAGCGGCGCGGCGGCGTCGCGCGGCATGACGCTGTCGCCTGGGGCTATGCGCGCGCCGCCGACGATCGGGGCATCGACATCATCCAGAACTGCGAGGTCACGGGCTTCCGCATCGAGGAAGGCCGGATCCGCGGGATCGAGACCACCCGCGGCTCCATCGGCGCCGGCAAGGTGGGCTGCGTTGCCGCGGGTCATTCCAGCGTGCTGGCGAAGATGGCGGGCTTGCGCTTCCCCATCGAGAGCCACCCGCTCCAGGCCCTCGTGAGCGAGCCGATCAAGCCGGTGCTCCACACGGTGGTCATGTCGAGTGCCGTTCATGTCTATGTCAGCCAGTCGGACAAGGGCGAACTTGTGATGGGCGCGGGCATCGACGGCTACAGCTCCTATGCCCAGACCGGCAGCCCCCCGGTGGTGGAAAATCTGCTGAATGCCCTGATCGAGCTCTTCCCCAGCTTCGCCCGGCTGCGCGTGCTCCGGACCTGGGGCGGCATCGTCGATGTCTGCCCGGATGCGAGCCCGATCATCAGCAAGACGCCCATCGAGGGGCTCTACTTCAACTGCGGCTGGGGCACCGGCGGGTTCAAGGCGACGCCGGGTTCCGGCTGGGTCTTCGCCCATACCATCGCCCAGGACCGGCCGCACAAGCTGAACGAGCCTTTCGCGCTCGATCGCTTCACCAACGGCTATCTGATCGACGAGCACGGCGCCGCCGGCGTCGCGCATTGAGGATGCTCAACCCATGATGCTGATCGACTGTCCCTATTGCGGTCCCCGGGCCGAGCTGGAGTTCTCCTGCGGCGGCGAGAGCCATATCGCGCGGCCGGCCAATCCTGAGGCGACCAGCGACGGCGAATGGGCGGACTACATCTTCATGCGCAAGAACCCGAAGGGCCTGCATTACGAGCGCTGGAACCACGCCCGCGGCTGCCGGCGCTGGTTCAATGTCGCGCGCGACACGGTGACCCACCGCATCTCCAAGACCTACAAGATGGGCGAGCCCCAGCCGTGAGCCCGCAATCCCATCGCCTGGCCGAAGGCGGGCGGATCGATCGCAGCCGCGCAATCGGATTCACCTTCGACGGCAAGCGCTACGAGGGCTATGCGGGCGATACGCTCGCCTCGGCGCTGCTCGCCAATGGCGTGCATCTGGTCGGGCGCAGCTTCAAGTATCACCGTCCGCGCGGCGTCATGACCGCGGGCTCCGAGGAGCCCAATGCCCTGATCCAGCTTCGCGAGGGCGACCGGACCGAGCCCAATATCCGGGCCACCCAGATCGAGCTCTATGAGGACCTGACGGCGGAGAGCCAGAACCGCTGGCCCTCGCTGCGCTTCGACATCGGCGGGGTGAACAACCTGCTGTCGCGCTATTTCCCCGCCGGCTTCTACTACAAGACCTTCATGTGGCCGCCGAGCTTCTGGATGAAGTATGAGCATTTCATCCGCCGGGCCGCCGGCCTCGGCAAGGCGCCGACGGCACCCGACCCCGACCGGTACAGCAAGACCTATGCCCATTGCGACGTGCTGGTGGTGGGTGCGGGCCCTGCGGGCATGGCAGCGGCGCTGGCGGCCGGAAGCAGCGGCGCCCGCGTCATCCTCGTCGATGAGCAGGCGGAGCTCGGCGGATCGCTGCTCTCGGAGAGCGAGCCAATCGAGGGCCGGCCCGCCGCCGAATGGCTCGCCGAGGCCGTGGCGGCGCTGGGGCGCATGCCGGAGGTCCGCCTCCTGCCGCGGACCACCGCCTTCGGGTACTACGATCACAACTACCTGACCCTGATGGAGCGCACCGGCGATCATCTCGCCGCCCCTGCCCCGCATCAGCCGCGCCAGCGCTTGTGGCGGGTGCGGGCGAAGCAGGTCGTGCTGGCGGCGGGCGCCATCGAGCGGCCGCTGGTCTTCGCCGATAACGACCGTCCCGGCATCATGATGGCCTCGGCCGCCGCAACCTATGCGCTGCGCTATGGCGTCCTGCCCGGCCGGCGCGCGGTGCTCCTGACCAACAATGATGGCGCCTACCCCGCTGCCTTCGACTTGGCCCAGGCCGGGGCGACCGTGGCGGCGATCGTCGATCTGCGGCCGGAAGCAGATCCAGGCCTGATGGAGAAGGCCCGCGAGCGCGGCATCGAGCTGCTGATGGGCCATGCCATCATCGGGACCACCGGTCAGTTCCGCGTCGATGGGGTCACGGCCATGCCGCTCAGCGAGAGCGGCGTCGGCGGCACCACGCGGGTGCTGACCTGCGACCTGGTGCTGAATTCCGGCGGCTGGACGCCCTCTGTGCATCTCTTCAGCCAGTCCCGCGGCAAGCTCGCCTGGGATGACGCCATCGGCGCCTTCGTGCCGGGGACCTCCGTCCAGGCCGAACGCTCGGCGGGCGCCTGCCGGGGCAGCTTCGCCCTCGCCCAGTGCCTCGCCGAGGGCCGCGCCGCTGGCACTGCCGCGGCTGCCGATGCGGGCTTCCATAGCGGGCTTGCGCCCGCGGCGCCCCCCGGCGCGCCGCCTTCCGTCGAGAGCGCCACGCCGGCGCGCAAGATGTGGATCGTCCCCTCGACCTTGCCGGTCGGCCATAACGGCAAGCATTTCGTCGATTTCCAGAACGATGTGACCGCCGCCGATGTGCGCCTCGCCCATCGCGAGGGTTATCGCTCCGTCGAGCATCTGAAGCGCTACACCACCATGGGCATGGGGACCGACCAGGGCAAGACGAGCAACATCAATGCGCTGGGAATCCTGGCCGATGCCCAAGGCCGCCCGGTGCCCGATGTGGGCCACACCACCTTCCGCCCGCCCTTTACCCCCGCGACCATCGCCGGCTTCGCCGGCGAGGATCACGGCGATCTCCTGGATCCCATCCGCCGCACGCCGATCCATGGCTGGCATGAAAGCGTCGGCGCGCCCTTCGAGAATGTCGGCCAGTGGCGCCGCGCCTGGTACTACGCGAAACCCGGCGAGGGCCTGCATGACGCCGTCAATCGCGAGGCGAAGGCGGTCAGGACATGCGTCGGCATCGTCGATGCCTCGACCCTGGGCAAGATCGACATCCAGGGGCCAGACTCGGCCCGGCTGTTGAACATGGTCTATACCAACGCCTTCTCGAAGCTCGAGATCGGGCGCTGCCGCTATGGGCTGATGTGCGGGGAGGACGGCATGGTCTTCGACGACGGCGTGACGACGCGCCTCGGCGAGAACCACTATCTCATGAGCACCACCACCGGCAATGCCGCGCGCGTGCTGGGCTGGCTCGAGAGCTGGCTGCAATGCGAATGGCCCGACATGAAGGTCTATTGCACCTCGGTCACCGAGCAATGGGCCACGGTGGCGATCAACGGCCCCATGGCGCGCCGCGTGCTCGCGGAGCTCACCACCGACATCCCCCTCGACAACGAATCCTTCCCCTTCATGTCGATCCGCGAGGGCACCGTCGCCGGCATTCCGGCACGCGTGTTCCGGATCAGCTTCACCGGCGAGCTCAGCTTCGAGGTCAATGTGCCGGCGAGCTATGGGCAGGCTTTGTGGCAGGCCTTGCTGGCGGTGGGCGAGAAGTACCGGATCACCCCCTATGGCACCGAGACCATGCATGTGCTGCGCGCCGAGCGGGGCTTCGTCATCGTCGGCCAGGAGACGGACGGCACCACCACGCCCCAGGATCTCGGCATGGGCTGGATCGTCAGCAAGCAGAAGGCCGATTTCTTCGGCAAGCGGTCCTATAGCCGCATCGACACGGCGCGCCCCGACCGCAAGCATCTGGTCGGCCTCTTGAGTGAGAACCCGAGCGAGGTGATCCCCGAGGGCGGCCAGATCGTGGCCGAGCTCAAGGACAGGCCGCCCATGGAGATGATCGGCCATGTGACCTCGAGCTATTTCAGCCCCAATGTCGGCCGCTCGATCGCGCTGGCGCTGGTGAAGAATGGCCGCAACCGCATCGGCGACACGATCTTCGTGCCGCTGGTCGACCGCACCATCAAGGCCAAGGTGACGGAGCCCAAATTCTTCGATCCCGAAGGGAAGCGCATCGATGGTTGAGCCCTATCTCCGGCGCAGCCCCCTCGCCCATAGAGGCCTTGCCGCACGTATCGCCGAGCCCGGCGATGCCGGGGTGATCCTGGGCGAGAGCCCGCATCGCTGCCAGGTGAGCGTTCGCGGCAATTCGGCCGACACCGCCTTCGACGAGGCCGTCGCCCGTACCGTCGGCGCCGCTCTGCCACTGACTGCCAATCGCGTCTCGAGCGGCAATGGCTTTGCCATGCTCTGGCTCGGGCCCGATGAATGGCTCATCACCGGCGCGCCCGGCCGGGAAAAGGATCTCGTGCCGGCGCTCAACCGGGCGCTGGCCGGACAGCATGCCGCGGTGGTCGATCTTTCCGAGGCGCGCACGGTCATCACCGTCGCCGGCCCGCGCGGGCGCGACATGCTGCAGAAGGGCACGCCGCTCGATCTCCATCCTCGCGCCTTCGAAGCCGGCCATTGCGCCCAGACGGGCCTCAGCAAGGCGAACATCATCCTGCATCAGACCGATGCCGCGCCCCGCTACGACGTCTATGTGAACAACAGCTTCGCCGACTATCTCTGGAGCTGGATGGAGCGCGCAGCGGCGGAATATGGCTGCGCCGTGGGCCAAGGCTGACCACTGAGGCTGTCCTGGCCAGATTGCCGGGAGATTGCATCGGAAGCCTGACGCTGCTTTTCTTCCGTCCGTGGGGGGACATCCATGGCAGTGAAAGAGCCGAGTGCGAGCGACATCGCCGATATCGCCGCGAGCTTCGGAATGCTGCTCAGCCGCAGCGATTCGGAATCATTCCTCGGGCTAATGCAGGGCGTGCTCACTTCCTATCGGCGCGTGGACGAGCTCGCCGAGCCCAAGCCGGTGGTCGCATATCCGAGGGATGCCGGCCACCGCCCTACGCCCGCGGAGAATCCCCTCAATGCCTGGGCCTGGCGGACTGATGTCCGGGGAGCGGAAGAGGGACCGCTCGCCGGGCGCACCGTCGCGCTCAAGGACACCACCTGCCTCGCCGGCGTGCCGATGCGCAACGGCACCTCGCTGCTCGAGGGCTTCGTGCCGGATTTCGACGCGACCGTCGCGGAGCGGATCCTGGCCGCCGGCGGGCACATCACCGGCAAGGCCTCCTGCGAGAATCTCTGCTTCTCCGGCGGCAGCCACACGAACTTCCTGGGACCGGTGCACAACCCCCACCGGCGCGGCTATGCGACCGGCGGCTCCTCGAGCGGCAGCGCGGCGCTGGTCGCCTCGGGCGCCGTCGACATGGCGCTGGGCGGCGATCAGGGCGGCTCCATCCGCGTCCCCTCCTCCTGGTGCGGGGTCTATGGGCTGAAGCCGACCTATGGCCTGGTCCCCTGCACCGGCATGTTCCCGATCGAGCAGACCCTGGACCATGCGGGCCCGATCTGCAGCTCGACCCGCGACGTCGCATTGCTGCTCAGCGTGATCGCCGGCCGCGATCCCAAGGATCCCCGGCAGTTCGAATGCGAGACCCATGACTACCTCGCCGCCATCGGCAAGGGCGCGAAGGGGCTGAAGATCGCCCTGGTCAAGGAGGGCTTCGGCCGGCCGGAGAGCGAGGCGGCCGTGGATGCGAAGGTGCGCGCCGGGGCCGCGCGCTTCCGCGAGCTGGGCGCCGAGGTCAGCGAGGTCTCGATCCCGATACATGAGGACGGCATCGCCATCTGGACCGCGATCGCCGCCGAGGGCGCGGCCGAGCTCATGATCAAGGGCAACGGCACCGGCACGAACTGGCAGGGCTACTATCCGACCGGGCTGCTCGAGGCCTTCGCCGAGGCCCGCCACGCGCGGCCCCAGGAGATCGCCGATACCGTGAAGCTGGTGCTCTTCACCGGCGAGTACATGCATCGCACCCATCACAACCGCTATTACGCCAAGGCGCAGAACCTGCGGCCGGTGCTGCGCGCGGCCTATGACCGGGTGCTGGCGGAGCACGATTTGCTGCTGATGCCGACCACGCCCATGAAGGCGCAAGCCCTGCCGCTGGCTGGCTGTACGCGGGAGGAGAGCTTCGCCCGTGCGCTGGAGATGATCAACAATCTCTGCCAGAGCTGCGCCACGGGCCACCCGGCCCTCACGCTTCCCTGCGGCATGGTCGACGGCCTCCCCATCGGCCTGATGCTGATCGGCCGCAAGTTCGACGAGGCGACGGTGCTGCGGGCCTCCGACGCCTTCGAGGCTTCGGGCGACTGGCGGGGAATGTAGCCAGCGCGCCGGGCGGCATACGCGCTCTTGGCTGTATTTACAGCGGATTTACAGGTAACTTCTGGTGACCGAGCCCATCACACGGCCTACCGCATTGGGCGTTTTCGGGTGCTTTTCCCCTTCTTCCGTCATTTCCGGTGAAAGCGGGAATCCAGGGCCCTAGGCTCCGTCGCTCGCCCTGGATGCCCGCTTTCCCCGGCATGACGGCAAGGGAGCGCGGGCGACTAGATCATAGATTAATTATACGTAAATACCGTATTTAGAGAAGCGTAATTACGCATCGCGCCCCAACGCCTCGTCCAGATCGCGGATCAGGTCGTCGACCAGCTCCAGCCCGACGGAGAGCCGGACGACATCCGGTCCGGCCCCGGCGGCCAGGCGCTGCTCGTCGGTCAATTGGCGGTGGGTGGTCGAGGCCGGATGCAGGATCAGGCTCCGCGTGTCGCCGACATTGGCGAGATGCGAGAAGAGGCGCACGGATTCCACCAGCCGGATGCCTGCCTCGTACCCGCCCTTGACCCCGAAGGTGAAGACGGCCCCGGCCCCCCGGGGCAGGTATTTCTGCGCCAGCGCGTGATAGGGGCTCGCCTTCAGGCCCGCATAGGAGACCCAGGCGACCTTAGGGTGGCCAGCGAGGAATTCGGCAAGCTTCTGGGCATTCTCCACATGGCGCGCCATGCGCAGATGCAGGGTCTCGATCCCGGTGATGGTGAGGAAGGCATTCATGGGGGCAAGCGTCGGGCCGAAATCGCGCAGCGCCACGGCGCGGGCCTTGGTGGTGAAGGCGAAATCGCCGAAGTTCTCGTAGAACTTCAGCCCGTGATAGGCGGGCTCCGGCTCGGAGAGCGAGGGGAATTTCCCGCCCTGGGCCCAGTCGAACTTTCCGGATTCGACCACGACCCCGCCGAGAGCGGCGCCATGGCCGCCGAGGAATTTGGTGGTCGAATGACAGACGATATCCGCCCCCCAGGCGATGGGCTGGCAGAGATAGGGCGTGGCGAGGGTGTTATCGACGATGAGCGGGATGCCGGCCTCATGCGCGATGGCTGCCACCTTCTCCAGATCGACGACGATGCCGCCGGGATTGGCGAGGTTCTCGAGGAAGATCGCCTTGCAGCGTGGTGTCAGCGCCCGGCGGAAGTTCTCCGGCTCCGTCGGATCGACGAAATGGCAGCGCCAGCCGAGCTTCTTGAAGGAGAGGCCGAACTGGGTGAGCGACCCGCCATAGAGATTGCGGGAGGCGACGAACTCGTCCCCCGGCTCCATCAGAGTGAAGAAGACCAGGAACTGCGCCGCATGGCCCGAGGCGGCGGCGACCGCGGCGCGCCCGCCCTCCAGGCTCGCGACCCGCTCCTCCAGCACTGACACCGTCGGGTTGGTCAGCCGCGAATAGATGTAGCCGAAATTGTGCAGGTTGAAGAGCGAAGCCGCGTGATCGACATCCTCGAAGACGTAGGAGGTCGTCTGGTAGATCGGCGTCGAGCGGGCACCGGTCGCGGGATCGGGTGCGGCCCCAGCATGGATGGCCCGGGTCTCGAAGCCATAGGTGAGATTGCGGGGGGCGGCAGGCCGCTGCTTGGCCCGGCGCGGGCGTGGCGCCTCCGGCGGGCGGTTCAAGATGATGCCGGAATTGACGCCGCTCCAGGAAAGCTCGCCGCCCAGCCGCCCGAACTCGATCTTGGGACACCGGTTCATCACCACCTCGATCCCCGCCTCCTCGGCCCGAGCCGCCGCGGCATCGTTGCGCACGCCAAGCTGCATCCAGACAACCTTGGTGCCGATGGCAATGGCGTCCTCGACGATGGGCGGCACCTGGTCCGAGGCCCGGAAGATCTCGACCGTGTCGACCGGCTCCGGAATGTCGCGGAGCGAGGCGTAGACCTTCTCGCCCAGCAGCATCTGCCCGGCGATGCCGGGATTGACCGGGATGACCCGATAGCCCTTGCCCTGGAGATATTTCATCACGAAATAGCTCGGCCGATTCCAATGCGGCGAGGCGCCGACCAGGGCGATCACGCGCACGCGCTGCAGGATCGCGCGCAGCTTGGCGTCGCTATAGGCGATCGTTTCGGGCTTGTTCATCAGGGCCTCGCGGGGTCGGATGTCGTCGGCGCCATTCTAGCGGCACCGCCCCGCCCGCTTCATCCTGAGAAGCGGGTGACAGGCCGGGTAAAGGCTGTCACCATCGCCCTATGACGACGTCTTTCTGGCTCATGCTGGCGGGGATTGCCGCAGTCAATTTGATGGGCGCGGCCAGTCCGGGGCCGGCCTTCTTCGTGGTCTCGCGCACGGCGGTGGGCCAGAGCCGGCGCGCCGGGCTGGCGACGGCCTATGGCGTGGTGCTGGCGACGATGGTCTGGGCCTTCGCCACCATCCACGGCCTGGCCCTGCTCTTCAAGGAGGCGCCCTGGCTGCTCCATCTGCTGCAGGTGCTGGGCGGCGCCTATCTTCTCTATCTCGCCTGGCAGGCCATCCGCCATGCGGGGGATCCCCTGCCCGCGCCCGGCGCCGACGAGCGGGTCGCCAATCTGGGCCAAGCCTTCAGGCGCGGCTTCATCACCAATCTCGCCAATCCGAAGATCGCCGTCTTCTTCGGCAGCGTCTTCACGACCGTCTACGGTCCGGGCATGCCGGAATGGATCAACCTCGCCGTGCTGGCGGTGATCTTCGCCGATGAGCTCGTCTGGTACTCGCTGGTCGTGCTCGCCTTCTCCTCGCGCCCCGCGCAAGCCGCCTATGTCCGCGCCAAGCGCTGGATCGATCGCGGCTTCGGCACACTGCTGGGGCTGTTCGGGCTCAGGCTGCTGGCGAATCTGCGCTTGCTCTTGGCCTAGCTGCGAGATTGCTCTTCCTTTCCTCTCCCGCTTCAAAGCGCGGTAGAGGGCAAGCTCAGGTCTCCTGGTGGATGTCGTAGTCGTAGCCGCCGAGGCCGTCGTGCTTGTAGTTGACGATGTAGTTCACCGTCTTGCCGCATTGATTGACGGTCCAGCGTTCCGAATCCGGATGCCCGTCGGAATTGACCTTGATGGCGGCGGTCTTGACGACCTTGCGGTTATCGCACTGGTCGTTGAGGGAATCGTCATAGAGGAGGACCATCTTGTTGACGGTCTCCTTCAGCCTTTCGTCCGGCGATGGCGGGAAATCCGACGGGTCGAAGCAGCCCGCGAGCGCGAGAAGGCTCCCCAGCAGCAAGATCTGCGCATAACCCCTGTGCATTCGATTCTCTCCCCGCACGTCGGACGGCGCCAGCATAGCAGCCCCTGCTAGGCGCTTTCCACCCCGCACCAATCGGCGATGAAGAGGGCGATGGCCTGGGTCACCCGGCGCACCGAATCGAGCTCCACCCTCTCGTCGAAGCCATGGATGTCCTGGGCGAGCGGCCCATAGACCATCGCCGGAATGCCGGCATAGAGGCCGAAGAAGCGTGCATCGGTCGTGCCGGTCCCGGCCCGGCGCTCCATCTCCTTGCCGAAGACCGTTCGGTGGCAGTCCTCGAGCAGCGCCTGGGCCTCGGCCCCGCCTTCGAGCACGTAACCCTCGGCCTGGAAGCCGTGATAATGGATCTCCGGCGGGTTGTTGGCGAGGAAGCTGTCCTTGCGCGCCGCCTCGGCGACCGTCCCCTCGACCTGCCGGCGCACCTCGGCCAGATCCATGCCGGGAAAGAGGCCGATGCGCATATCGAAGGTGCACCAGGCCGGCACGCTCGAGGTCCAGTCGCCGCCGACGATCTTGCTGACCACGAAGTTGATGGGATGGTCGTGGCCGGCGAAGGCCGGGTGCTTCTGCTCGTTCCAGCGCGCCTCGAGGCCGTGGAGAGCCTGGATCAGGGGCCAGCAGGCCTCGATGGCGTTGGTGCCGGTGCCGGCATAGGCGACATGCACCGGGCGGCCGCGGACCTTGACCTGGAACCACATCACGCCGACCTGGGCGGCGCCCAGCCGGTTGGCGCTGGGCTCGGGGATGATGGCCGCCTCCGCGCGGTAGCCGCGCTGCAGGCAGGCGAGCGCGCCATTGCCAGTGCACTCCTCCTCGATCACGGACTGGACGTGGATATCGCCCGCCGGCTTGACGCCGATGCGGGCAAGCGCGTCGAGGGCGAAGAGATTGGCGCTGAGCCCGGCCTTCATGTCGCCCGCGCCCCGGCCCTGCATCCAGCCATCGCTGACATGAGGCTCGAAGGGCGGCCGCGTCCACATATCCTGCGGGCCGGTGGGCACCACATCGATATGGCCGTTGAGGATCAGCGATCTGCCCTTCGGGCTCTGCGGCCGGTGGCTGCCCACCACGTTCCAGGCATCGTCATAGGGAACCGCGACGGGCGAGAAGCCCGGCAGGTGGCGGATATCCTCCACCTCGATCTTCCAGCGATCGACAGTAAGGCCGCGGTCGCGGAGCGCCCGGGCCATGAAATCCTGGGCCGGGGCCTCCTGCCCGCGCAAGGAGGGCAGGCGCGTCAGATCGGCGAGAAAGGCGACCTGGCCGTCGAAGCCGTCATCGACGGCTTTGAGGATCCGGCGCGTGAGATCGGCATCGGCCATGGCCCGCTCCTTTCGCGATCGAAGGCGGGGCGAATAGAAACCTAATTCGCAGGGATAGTCACCCCATGGGCGCCGTCATCCTGGGCGGGCACGCTGTCCTCCAGGCTGTAATAGTCGCCCTTGTCGCCGGCATAGATGTGACGCACGAGATCGAGGCCGGTCTCGCCGTCGATGCTGCCCGCCATGATGGAGATGACCGCGGTGCCATCGCTCTGCCAGAACAGATTGCCGCCGCAGATCTTGCAGAAGCCGCGCCGGGCCGCGGGCGAGGAGCGGTACCAGGCGAGCCCCTTCTCCTCCGTCAGCCGGAAATCGGCGAGACGCGCGGCCGTGGCATGGACGAAGCTGCCGCTGGAACGGCGGCACATGGTGCAGTGGCAGGCGACCACGGGGCGCAGCGGGCCGGTCACCTCATAGCGAACGCTGCCGCAGAGGCAGCCGCCCGTGGCCTTGTGTTCCGCCATCGCGGCCCCTCTAGACGTTGGAATCGGGTGTCTCGGCCTTCTTCTTCGCCATGAAGGCCTGGAGCGCCTCGTCGATGGCGGGATCGACGGCCGGGGCCTCGTAATCCTCCAGCATGCGCTTCCACAGCTTGTTGGCGCGCTGCGCGGCGTCGAGGGCGCCCTCTGCCTCCCACTGCTCATAGCTATTGTTGTCGGCGATGGTGGAGCGGTAGAAGGCCGTCTCGAAATTCGCCTGGGTATGGGCGCAGCCGAGGAAATGGCTGCCGGGGCCGACCTCGCGGATGGCGTCCAGCGCCTGAGCGTTCTCCGAGAGATCGATGCCCTTGGACAGCACCTGCATCATGGCGAGCTGATCGGTATCCATGACGAACTTCTCATAGCCCGAGGCGAGCCCGCCCTCGAGCCAGCCGGCGCCGTGGAGGACGAAATTCGTGCCCGCCTGGAGCGTCGGCAGCAAGGTCTGGGCGCTTTCATAGGCGGCCTGAGCATCGGGGACCTTGGAGGCGCAGAGGGAGCCGCCGGTGCGGAAGGGAATGCCGAGGCGCCGCGCCAGCTGGCCCGCGGCGAGCGAGACCAGGGTCGGCTCCGGCGTGCCGAAGGTGGGGGCACCCGACTGCATGGAGATCGAGCTGGCGAAGACGCCGAAGACGACCGGCGCGCCGGGCTGGACGAGCTGCGTCGTGCCGGCGCCCGCCAGGACCTCGGCCAGCACTTGGGCTAGCGTCCCCGCCGCCGTCACCGGGCTCATGGCGCCGGCGAGAATGAAGGGCGTCACCACGCAGGCCTGGTTGGCCCGGGCATAGACCTTGAGGGCGCCCAGCATGGTGCCGTCCCAGACCATGGGCGAATTGGCGTTGATGAGGCTGGTGATGACGGTGTTCTTCTCGACGAAATCCTTGCCGAAGACGAGGCGCGCCATCTCCACCGTGTCGCGGGCGCGCTCGGGTTGGGTGACCGATCCCATGAAGGGCTTATCGGAATAGCGGATATGGCTATAGACCATGGCGAGATGCCGCTTGTTCACCGGCAGGTCGACGGGCTCGCAGACGGTGCCGCCCGAGTGATGGATCGCCGGCGACATGTAGGCGAGCTTCACGAAATTGCGGAAGTCCTCGATGGTGGCGTAGCGCCGGCCATCATCGAGAGAGCGAATGAAGGGCGGGCCATAGACCGGCGCGAACACCGTGTTGTTGCCACCGATGGTGACGTTGCGGGCGGGATTGCGGGCGTGCTGCACAAATTCGCGCGGCGCCGT
>DATFRE010000017.1:0-4795 GCA_035263545.1 Dongiaceae bacterium | reverse complement strand
AGAGCGGGATCCTGCTTGCGGGCCTGCGCCTCCGGCGACATCAGGAAATTCGCGACGACCATCGCCCCGGCCTTGGCATTGGCATCGTAGGGAATCGCGAGGAAATGGGTATTGGCGATGCTGCCGCGGTCGAAGACATAGCTGCGCACCGTCGGGGGCAGCAGGCCTTGGGCAATCGCCGAGCTCGCCTCGCCGGGATTGAAGTTGAAGGCGATATCGATCTCGCCGTCATCGAGCAGCTGGCGCATTGCCTCGCTGTTCTGGGGAAACTGCTGCCCATGGCGCCAGAGCAGCGGGTTCAGCTTGTCGAGATAGCGCCAGAGCGGCGCCGTCGCTGCGGCGAATCCCGTTTCGTCGACGGGCTTGGCCAGCGTCGCGGGATCTTCGCTCAGCTCATAGAGCGCCTGCTTCAGGAAGGTGGCGCCGGTGAAGTCCGGTGGTGCTGGATAGGTGAAGCGGCCCGGATGAGCCTCGGCCCAGGCGAGCAGTGCGGCCATGCTGCGCGGCGGATCCTGGAGCCGCGCGCTGTCGTAGATGAAGACGATCTGGGCCATGCCCCAGGGCGCCTCCAGCCCATCCACCGGGACGGTGAAATCCACCGCCGTGGTCGGCTTGCCCGCGACATCCACGAGAGCGTGGTTCGGCAACATCTGCGTGAAGGGGCCGAAGAGCAGACCCTGACGCTTCATGGCGGCAAAATTGGCGCCGTTGATCCAGATGAGATCGACGGAGCCGCCATCGCTGCGCCCCGCGGTCTTCTCGGCCAGCACGCGGGCGACCGCCTCGGCGGTATCCGAGAGCTTCACCTGGCGCAAGGTGATGCCGTACGCCGCCTTCACCCGCTCCGCTGCCCAGGAGATATAGGCATTGATCTTCGGATCTCCGCCCCAGGCGTTGAAATAGACCGTCTCGCCCTTGGCCTGGGCCAGAGCCTGGCCCCAGCTCGTGGGCGGCGGGTCCGCCAGGGCAGCGCGGCCGATGATAACGCCCGAGAGGAGAAGCGACAGAAGCGCGGCGCGACGGCTGAAGGAGATCATGCGAAACCCTGGTGACCATGCACAGGTCAAGACATGACCGTGCCGGTCAAGACAATAGCCGCCCCCTTCCGCCGTCCGCCAGCCCTCCCACGGAAACTTGAATGCCGATCGGCCCTCGCCTATAACCGGGGCGGAGCGCGGGTGTAGCTCAATGGTAGAGCAGAAGCTTCCCAAGCTTACGACGAGGGTTCGATTCCCTTCACCCGCTCCAAGCCTGGCCACCCTTCGCGCGGGCGCGTCGATCCACCGAACGACTCCCTTGGCCGCACCCAACTGATTTTCCGGTTGTAGGCTCGGCTTTCATATGGTTTTGCTCGAGCGGCCCTCCGGCATCGCCGCCGGGCACCGTCCACGCTCGACGCCAGGAGACGCCCGCCGCCTTCGTAAATCTCAGAACCCAGGGAGGATATCCATGAAGCTCGGCCTGTTCATGATGCCCCTGCACGATCCGCGGCGGAACTTCACCGAGATCCTGGAGGAGGATCGCGGTGCGATCCTGCGGGCGGAGACGCTGGGCTATGACGAAGCCTGGGTCGGCGAGCATTACAGCGCCACCACGGAGCCGATCTCCGACCCGCTGCAATTCATGGCGACCCTGATCGGCGCGACCTCTTCGATCAAGTTCGGCACCAGCGTGCTCAATCTGCCCCAGCACCACCCGGCCCAGGTCGCCGGCAATTGCGCGCTGTTCGACCATCTCAGCCGCGGCCGCTTCATCATGGGGATCGGGCCGGGCGGCCTCGGCTCCGATTTCGAGCTGTTCAAGACCGTGGACAAGAACCGCTCGGAGATGATGGTCGAGGCCATCGAGATGGTGCACAAGATCTGGGGTTCGGATCCGCCCTACCGCATCCCCGGCAAATATTGGGACATCACGATCGAGAGCTCCTATCAGCCGCGGCTCGGCATCGGGCCGATGCTGAAGCCCTTCCAGAAGCCCTATCCGCCGCTGGCGGTCTCGGCCATGAGCCCGTCCTCCTCCACCGCGCGGCTTGCCGGCGAACGCGGCTGGGGGCTGATCTCCGCGAACTTCATGCCGGTCGGCCATGCCAAGACCCATTGGGAGCAGTACCGCGCCGGCGCGGAAGCCGCGGGGCGGCGGCCGAGCCGCGATGCCTGGCGCCTCGCCCGGAGCATCCTGGTGACTGAGAGCGACCAGGAAGCGCGCGACTATCTCGACAACGACGCCAGCAGCGTCGGCTGGTACTACGCCTATCTGCGCGACAATCTCGCCACCTACAATCTGCTGAAGATCTTCAAACCCGAGGCATCGATCCCGGATGGCGCGGTGACGATCCAGAAATGCATCGACTGGATGGTCATCTATGGCAGCCCGAAGCGGGTGCTGGACCAGCTGGTCGCGCTCATGGACCAGGTCGGGTATTTCGGCACGCTCCTGCTGACCCATAAGGATTGGGACCAGCCGGCGCTGCACAAACGCTCCATGACCCTGTTGGCCCAGGAGGTCATGCCGAAATTCCGCCAGCATGCGGAAGCCCTGAAGGCGAGCGACTAGCGGGCCGCGCCGGGGCATGGCTGGGGAACGGAACCCCGGCTCGGCTTGTTCCCCGCTGGCGGCCGTCGCCCCGGGAACGCCGGACGATCAAGAGATCGTGCCAAAGTAGCAACACTTGCGGCCACAAGTCCGCTGGAACCGGAACATTGACGCCGGTGAAAGGTTCGATGGGGGCGGTTTTCGCAGCCCCAAGGAGAAGAGCCATGGCTCGGCCGTCAAGAATAAGAAACGCCTTCAAATTCCTGATTTTCACTTCTGCCGGCTTGCTGCTGTTCCTGACTTCCTTCATCGGCTTCGCCTATCTGTTCGTGACCTCCGACTACGTCCGCGCCCATATGGAGCGACATGCCGCGGCCGCGGCTCCGCAGCCGCAGCTGCCTCAAATTGTGAGCACGCAATAAGCGTATCGGCCCCTCGGGCGGGAACATTGACCCGATCTCGAGGGTTCGATGGACAGGCGGGCGATCGAGATGAGACGAGCCCTCAAAATCCTGGACTGGACCTTTGGCGGCCTCGTGCTTTTGATCCTTGCCGCCGGCGGCTTCGTCTACGTCTTCGCCACCTCCGACTATGTCCGCGCCCAGATCGAGAACCACGCCAGCGCCATCGCCGGCCGGGCGACCAAGATCGCCCGCGTCAGGATCGACTGGGGCTGGACGGCGCATGTCACCCTCGAGGACGTCCAGGTCTCCAACGCCGATTGGGGCAAGGCCGATCACATGCTGAAGGCCAAGCTCATCGATTTCGACATCCGGCTCTGGCCGCTGCTGGGTGGTCATCTCGTGCTGCCCCAGCTGACGATGAAGCAGCCGGAGCTTTTCCTCGAGCGCAACGACAAGGGGGATTTCAACTGGAGCCAGACGGAAAGTCCCGTCGCCGTGACGATCGCCAAGCAGATCGCCCCGCAGCAGCGCTCGGAAGCCCCGGTGATCGGACATCTGGAAATCGACGATGGCCATGTCTCCTACCAGGACACCAAGCGGAAGCTGGAGCTCGATGGCAGCGTGCAGACGGCCCGAGGCCAGGCGCCGAAGGATGAGAGGGCGGAGCTGAAGCTGAAGGGCAAGCTGGAAGGCAAGCCGCTCCTGCTCCACTTCGTCGGCGGCGCCATCTTCATGCTGCGGGATCAGGATACGCCCTATCCCTTGAAGCTCGACGTCTCCTTCGGCAGCACCAAGCTCGCCCTCGAAGGGACGGTGCAGGATCCCTTCCAGTTCAAGGGGGCCGACGTCCAGTTGTCTCTTTCGGGGCCAGACCTGTCGGACATCTTCCCCCTGCTGGGCGTGCCAGGGCCGCCGACCCCGCCCTACAAGCTCGTGGGCAAACTGCATCGCGAGCAGGGCATCTGGCAGCTCGACGACATGAAGCTCCATGCCGGCAACAGCGATCTCGTCGGCACGGTCTCCATCGACCAGCGGCCGAAGCGCTCATTCCTCAAGGCCAATCTCGTCTCCTCCCATCTCGACTTCGCCGATCTGGCGCCGCTGATCGGCGCGACGCCGAACGGCGGTGTGATGTCGGCGCAGCAGAAGCAGACCGAGGCTGCGCTCGAGGCGAGGGGAGAACTCATTCCCAATGTCCCGCTCAAGGTCGAGAAGTTGAGGGTGATGGATATGGACGTGACCCTGGACGCGCGGCCGGTGATCTCGGCGCCCTACCTCTCTGTCCGGGCGCTGGCGGGGCGGGTGAAGATCGACAACGGCAAGGCTGTCGTCGCCCCGCTCAGGATCGCCATGGCGGGCGGCACGGTCGCGGGCAGCATGATGCTCGACGCCCAGACCGATATCCCCAAGGCCGGCGCGGATCTGCGCTACGACAATCTCGACCTCGGCGCCTTCTTCAACGGCTCGCGCTATTTCGAGACGACCCATGGCAAGCTGCAGGGCCGGATGAAGCTGGTCGGCACGGGCCGGTCGCTCGCCCAGGTGATGGGCAGCTCCAACGGCGAGTTCGCCATCGCCATGACCGGCGGATCGATCAGCGGCCTGCTGGTGGCGCTCGCCGGTACCGATATCGGCGATGCGCTGCTGATCTACATCACCGGCGACGGCCGGATCCCGATCCGCTGTGCCACGGGCCGGCTCACCCTGCAGAACGGCGATGGACGGCTCGATCGCAGCTTCATGGACACCGAAAAGTCCGTGCTCCACTTCAACGGCAATGTGGGCCTCAGGACGCAGGCGATAAAGCTCGTGATAACTGCCGATGCAAAGGATTTCAGCCTGCTCAACCTGCATGCCCC
>DATFRE010000016.1:0-4574 GCA_035263545.1 Dongiaceae bacterium | reverse complement strand
CGAAGCGCGGATTGGAGCGCCGGAAATCGTCCGCCGCCAGCGAATCCGGCGATTCGATCTTGCCGGTGAGGAAGGCGCGCCCCAGCGGGCTATAGGCGACGAAGGTGACGCCGAGCTCGCGGCAGGTGGCGAAGAGCTCGCTCTCCGGCCCACGGGTCCAGAGCGAATATTCGCTCTGCAGCGCCGCGATGGGATGCACCTTGTGGGCACGGCGGAGCGTCTCCGGCGAGACCTCGGAGAGCCCGAGCCAGCGCACCTTGCCGGCCGTCACCAGCTCCGCCATGGCGCCCACCATATCTTCCACCGGCTGATCGGGATTGCGGCGGTGGCAGTAGTAGAGGTCGATGGTATCGACGCCGAGACGCTTCAGCGAGGCATCGCAGGCCTGCCGGACATAGGCCGGCGAGTTGTCGATGCGCCGGCTGTCGGTCTTGGGGTCGCGAACGATGCCGAACTTCGTCGCCAGGACGACGCTGTCGCGCTTGCCTTTCAGGAAGCGGCCCACCAGCTCTTCGTTGCGGCCGCGGCCATAGATATCGGCCGTGTCGAGGAAATCGACGCCGAGATCGAGCGCGGCGGACAGCGTGTCCAGGGACTGGGCATCGTCGGTCGGGCCATAGAACTCGGACATGCCCATGCAACCGAGGCCGATGGCCGAAACATCGCTGCCGCTGCGGCCGAGGGGGCGTCGCTTCATGGCGGGTCTCCGGATCAAAGGGGGATGAAGGCACCGAGTCAAAAGACATTAACGCCTTGTCCGGCAAAGGATAAGCCGTAGAATCTGCAACGTATTCGTGAGGCATATTCAACAATGCAACGTGCCGCCGTCTCCGATCTTTCCGCCTTCGTCGCCGTCGCCACCCATCGCAGCTTCAGCCGTGCGGCGGCGGAACTCGGCCTTTCGCCCTCGGCCCTCAGCCATACGGTGCGAAGCCTGGAGGAGCGCCTGGATCTGCGCCTGCTGAACCGCACCACCCGCAGCGTCGCCCCGACGGAGGCGGGAGAGCGGCTGCTGGAGCGGCTGCGCCCGGCGCTGCGCGATATCGACGATGCGCTGGAGGATGCCAATGCCTTCCGCGCCAAACCGGCGGGGCGGCTGCGCCTCAACGTGCCGCGCTCGGCGGCACTTCTTCTGCTGGCGCCGGTGATGACCCGCTTCATCAGGGCCTATCCGCAAATGCGGCTCGAGATCACCACCGAGGACCGCCTCGTCGACATCGTCGCCGGCGGCTATGACGCGGGCGTGCGCTTCGGCGAGAGCGTCGAGCGCGACATGGTCGCGGTCCGGATCGGCCCGGATCTGCGCATGGCCGTGGTGGGCTCTCCCGCCTATTTCCGCCGCCATCCGAGGCCGCTGAAGCCGCGCGATCTCCACGACCATGCCTGCATCCGCTTCCGCCTGCCCAGCGGCAGCATCTATCGCTGGGAGTTCGAGAAGAAGGGCGAGGTGCTGGAGGTCGAGGTCGATGTGCCGCTGACCCTCAGCGACCAGCAGGTGATGCTGCAGGCCGCCCTCGACGGTGCCGGCCTCGCCATCGTGCTCGAGTCGCACGCCCGGGCGCATCTGAAGGCGCGACAACTCGTCCGCGTTCTCGCCGATTGGTGTGCGCCTTTTCCCGGCTATTTTCTGTATTATCCCAGCCGCCGGCAGGTCCCGGCCGGCTTGCGCGCCTTCATCGACATGATGCGCCAGGAATTACGAAAGAAGGGTTAGGCGATCGTGGCGGTGGAACTGAAGAGAGCGGCGGCGGCGTCCAGCCGCCCGGGCCGTGGCGCCTGGGTGCTGGCGGCGACTATCATTGCCTCCAGCATGGCCTTCATCGACATGAGCGTGGTGAATGTGGCGCTGCCCGTGCTGCAGCGCTCCATCGGCGCGAGCTTTGCCGAGGCGCAATGGGTGGTCGAGGCCTATGTCCTCCTGCTCTCGGCCCTGACCCTTCTCGGCGGCACAATGGGCGACATCTACGGGCGCCGGCGCATCTTCGCCCTCGGCATCCTGATCTTCGCGCTCGCCTCGGCCGCCTGCGGCTTCGCCACCACGCCGGCGATGCTCATCCTCGCGCGCGTGGCGCAGGGTATCGGCGGGGCACTGATGGTGCCGGGCAGCCTCGCTCTGATCGCAGCACTCATTCCCGCCGACAAGCGCGGCAAGGCCATCGGCCTCTGGTCGGCCTGCACGGGCGTCATGGTCGCCGCCGCCCCGGCGCTCGGCGGCTGGCTGGTGCATGAACTCTCCTGGCGCTGGGTCTTCCTCATCAACCTGCCGCTCGCCGTCCTGGCGCTCGCCATTCTGGTGGCGCGCGTGCCCGAGAGCCGGGCCGGCGGCGGCCGCGGCATCGACCTTCCGGGCGCCGTGCTGGCGACCTTGGGGCTGGGAGGTCTCACCTATGGCCTCATCGAAGCCGGCCGTCACAGCTTCCTCTCGCCTCCGGCCGGCATCCCGATCCTGCTCGGCGCGATTTTTCTCACGCTGTTCATCCTCTTGGAAGCCCACAGCGACGAGCCGATGATTCCGCTCAGCCTGTTCCGCCTGCCGGTCTTCGCAGGCGTGCAGAGCTATACTTTCCTGCTCTGGGCAGCCATCCAGGGCGCGCTGTTCTTCGTCCCCTTCCGCCTCATGCAGGTGCAGGGCTTCGGACCGCTCCAGGCGGGCACCGCGCTCCTGCCCTTCGTCATCGTCGTCTCACTCCTGTCGCGCTGGACCGGCATCCTGGTGGATCGTCATGGGGCGCGGCTCTATCTCGTGGCCGGCGCCCTGCTGACGGGCGCGGGATTCCTTCTCCTCATGCTGCCGGATGCCACCACCGGCTATCTGGCCGGATTCCTGCCGGGACTGCTCGTCATGGGCGTCGGCATGGGATTCTGCGCCGCACCGGTGACGGTGGTGGCGCTGAACTCCGCCGGGCCGGAGCATGTGGGCGTCGCCTCGGCGGTCAACAACATGGTGGCGCGGGTCGGCGGCCTGCTGGCGATCGCCGCCTTCGGCTTGGCGCTGGCGGCGCGCTTCAACGTCTCCCTCGATCACGCCCTCGACCGGATGGCGCTGCCGCCCGCGGCGGTGACGGCGCTGGAGCCTGAGCGCTCCAAGCTCGCCGCTGCCGAGCTGCCGCCCGGCCTCTCCGAGGATCAGCAAGTGGTGCTCGGGCGCGCCATCGATGACGCCTTCGTCGAAGGCTATCGCTGGGTCATGGCGCTGGCGGCGCTGCTGGCCTTCGCGAGCGCCGCCATCGTCGTCTTCACGCTGGGGCGCAGAAAGGACGTCAAGCCGCTGTTGCTCCCGGGACGTCGGCGATAGCGCCCGAGGGCGGTCAGCGGCGCTCGGCCGGCGGCCGCCACAGATCGATGGGCCGGCGCACGCCGCTGGGGCGGAAGGGCAGCGCGACCTTGCGGCCCTCCGCCGCCGAGGCATAGGCGGCGAGCATGATCTCCAGCACCAGCCGGCCGTCCTCGCCGGTGAGCAGCGGCGTCTCGAGCCCGCGGACGCAGCGCGCGAAATGGCGGAGCTCCTGGGGCATGCCGTAATTGTAGTGCTCGTCGAAGATCGGATAGCTCCAGCCCTTGGTGCTCGGCGCCTTCTCCGCCGCATAGCCGTAGCCGCTCTCGCTATAGGTGGCGAGCGCATTGCCGCGATGGAGATCGGCATAGGTCGTGCCGGAGGAGCCGTGGATCTCGATGCGGTCATCCATGCCCGCGAGATGGCTCCAGCTGTTTTCCACCAGTCCTACGGTGCCGTTCTCGAATTCGAGGATGCAGAGGCTGTTGTCCTCGCCATGGGTCCTGTCGCCATGGAGCTGGGTATCGAGCTGGCAATAGACGCTCATCACCGGCGAGCGGTCGACGAACCAGCAGCAGAAGGCGATGCCGTGGCAGCCCATATCCATGAGCGCACCGCCGCCGGCGCGGTCCATGTCCCAGAACCACCCCGCATGCGGCCCCGGATGGCGCTCGCTCTGCTTCACCAGATGCAGCCGGCCGAAGGCCCCCTCCCGCGCCATCTCCTTGGCCTTGGCGTATTTCGGGACGAAGGGCAGCTCCTCCCCGTACATGAGCAGCACGCCCTTCTTGCGGCAGACCTCGATCATGCCATCGGCCTCCTCCAGGGTCAGGCAGAGCGGCTTCTCGCAGATGACATGCTTGCCAGCCTCGGCCGCGTCATGAGTCGCGCCGGCATGAAGATCATTGGGCAGCGCGATGGTGACCATCTCGATCTCGGGGTCGCGCAGCATCTCCCGGTAGTCGAGGAAGCAGCGGGCGATGCCGTAGCGGTCGGCGAGCGCCCGGGCATTGCCGGGGGTCGGCGAGGCGACGGCCACCACCTCGGCCGCCTCCGGCATGATCTGGAAGGAGGCACAGTGGACATCGGCCTGGAAGCCCGAGCCGATGACGCCGACCTTGACCTTTCTCATGGCATCCCCCTCCGCCGGTTATCTCATTCGGTGGAAGCTACATGCATATCAGGTCGATGCCGGGCCAGGCCAGCCCGCTGGCTCTGCCGCGCAATTGTGCAATGCAATTGTGAAAAATCTTAGGCGAAACAGCTACTTGAAATCCCATATATGCAATGCAAGATAAGA
>DATFRE010000015.1:0-3055 GCA_035263545.1 Dongiaceae bacterium | reverse complement strand
TGCACAGGGCCGAAATCTCCGCCCTCCCTGGCCGGCGTGCTAAGCTGCGGCCACGCGCCCGGGGGGACGGAAGGCGGTCGCGTCGCGACAAGGGCCTGATCGACATGCATGACGCCCCGGTCGATGAAAGGAGCATCCATGCGTTGGTTTCATCTGGCAGTCATCATCATCTTCGTCGCCGTGATCCTGATCTTTGCGTTCCAGAACCTCGCCGTCGTCACCGTCTCCTTCCTCGGCTTCAGCGCCCGTGCGCCGCTCGCGGTGGTGATCCCGATCATCTATCTCCTCGGCGCAGCGACAGGCGGCAGCCTGATCGCGCTGCTGCGCAGGTCCTACGCAGGGTCCAAGCGAGGCGTCGCCGCCTCCTAGGACTGTCTAGGAATTCTCTGGCTGAGCTGCCGCGGCGGAGGAGATCCCCTCGTCGCCGGTCTTGCTCTGCGCCGAGAGGGCGGTGCGAATGAGCAGCGCGCCGAGGAGTGCGGCGACAAGGGCGAAGCCAGCGCCCATGAGGAATGCGAGGTGATAGCCGGCGGTGAGTGCCTCGCGTGAGGAGGCGCCGGCGGCCAGACGATCTTCGCTCCGCGCCCCTGCGAGGCTGGCAAGCACCGCGAGCCCCAGCGCACCGCCCATCATGAAGGCCGTATTGACGATCCCCGAAGCGAGGCCGGACTCGCTCTGTTCGACATCGTTCATCGCCGCGAGCAGCACGGGATTGAAGGCCATGCCCGCGCCGATTCCCAGCAGGATCATGCTCGGCAGCACATCAAGAACGAACTGTCCATCGACCGGCGCGCGGGCGAACAGCATCAGTCCGAGAGCGGCCAGGAGCAAGCCCGCCGCCATGGGCCGGCGGATTCCGAAGCGCATGACGAGCTTGGCGGAGAGCCCAAGGGAGAAGGCTCCCATGATCAGATTGGCCGGCAGGAAGGAGAGGCCGACCTGTAGTGGGCTATAGCCCAGGACCTGCTGAAGATAGAGGGCCGAGAGGAAGAACCAGGCGAACATCGCCGCGGCCCAGAGAATGCCGACGAGATTGGCGGTCGCGAGATTTCGCAGCCGGAAGAGGCCAAGCGGCACGAGCGGCGCCTCGACCCGGGATTCGATGACGAGGAACAGAGCCAGCAGTGCCGCGGCGGCAAGCAGCAAGCCGAGGGTCGCCGTCGAGGTCCAGCCGCGGGCATTGGCGTTGACGATGGCGTAGACCGCCAGCATCAGCGAGACGGTCACCGTGACCGCGCCCGTCACATCGAGGCGCACCGCCGCCGCCCGATTCCGGCTGGCCGGCACCAGCGCCAGGCAGAGGGCAAAGACCAGCAGACCGATCGGCAGATTGACGAGGAAGATCCAATGCCAGTCGAGAGTGTCGGTCAGGACCCCGCCGAGGAGCACGCCGATCGCCCCGCCGCCGGCCATGACGAAGCCGAAGACGCCCATGGCCTTCACCCGCTCCGCCGGCTCGGTGAACAGGTTCATGATGAGCGATAGCGCGACCGCAGAGACGACGGCGCCGCCGATCCCCTGCACCGCGCGGGCGGCGACGAGCAGGGTCTGCGTTTCCGCCAATCCGCAGGCGAGCGAGGCGAGCGTGAAGAAGACGACCCCGGAGAGGAACAGCCGCCGATGGCCGTAGAGATCGCCGAGGCAATCGCCCAGCAGCAGGAAGCCGCCGAAGGTCAGCAGATAGGCATTCACCACCCAGACCAGCGAGGTCTCGGAAAAGCCGAGATTGGCCCGGATCGACGGCAGGGCGACGTTCACGATGGTCGAATCGAGGACGATCATCAGATCGCCGAGACACAGCACGATGAGCGCCAGCCAGCGCCGCCGGCTATCGAGGGTCTGGGTCATGGGCGCGTACTCTATGGAAAGGGGCACCCGAGATCGAGGGCGGGGCGTGAGCGCGCCCCGCCCTTGTCACTCGCTCCTAGACGGGTTCGAGGAAGCAGGCCTCAAGCCGCCACATAGACCATCCAGGACACGCCGAAGCGGTCGGCGAGCATGCCGAAGGCCGGCGAGAAGAAGGTCTTGGTCAGCGGCATCTGCACCTGCCCGCCTTCGCCGAGGGCCGCGAACAGCTTCGCCGCCTCGGTCGCGTTCGCCGCGGTCAGCGAGAGCGCAAAGCCCTGGAAGTTCGCCTGGCCCATACAGCGGCCATCCGAGCCCAGCACCGTCGAATCGCCGATCTTCAGGCTCATATGCATGACCTTGTTGGCGTTCGGGCTGTCGGGCGGGCTCATGCTCGGGTCCGGGCTGTCCTTGAAACGCATCAGCATCGTCACCTCGGCACCAACGGTCTTGCGATAGAAGGCGACCGCCTCCTCGGCGCGGCCGTCGAAAAACAGATAGGGCTGGACCAGCATCGCCTCTCCTCCTGGATCATGACAGCTTTGTTGTGGGTCGGTGCGGAATTGTGTACACCGTCCACAAGCCTATATCAAAGAAAATGGACGCTGTCCACATTAGGGGATGAAAAAGAGGACGAAAGCCGCGCCCAGGGCCCGCAGCACCTATCGCCATGGCGATCTCAGGCGCGCCCTCCTGGCGGCGGGGATCGAGCTGGCCCGCGGCGGCGGGCCAGATGCCGTGGTGCTGCGCGAGGCGACCCGGCGCGCCGGGGTCGTCCCGAACGCCGCCTATCGCCATTTCGCCGGGCGTTCGGCGCTGCTGGCGGCGGTCCGCGCTGCCGCACTCTCCATGCTGGCCGTGGCGATGGAGGCAGAAATCGCCAGGCTCGACCCGCGCCGGCCCCCCTCCGATTTCGCCCGCGCAAGCTTGCGCGCGGTGGGAAGCGCCTATCTGCGCTTCGCCCAGACCGAAACCGGGCTCTTCCGCACCGCCTTCACGGCCCCGGAGGAGAGCGAGGTCTCGGACGACCCCGCCAAGGCGGGCCATACGGGCCGCAATCCTTTCCAGCTCCTCAGCGATGCGCTCGACCGGCTGACAGCCGCCGGGCTGCTGCCGCCCGCCCGGCGCCCCGGCGCCGAATACCTCGCCTGGTCGACCGTGCACGGCCTCGCCATGCTCTTCATCGAAGGCCCCCTCAATCGCATGCCCG
>DATFRE010000014.1:0-13465 GCA_035263545.1 Dongiaceae bacterium | reverse complement strand
ATGTGGCTGGTGGGCCCATAAGACCATGGCTCCAATGTATTCGACGCGCACCCCAGGGGCCTTCGGCCTCGCAACCGGAACAAAAACTAGCGGATGAGAATTTATAGACAATAATCTCAATCACCTTATTTGAGATATAAGGGGCCATGAAGCTTCGGCCGTTCATGCGTGTCGCGACGACCATGGCGTTGCTTTGGCCGCTCGCGAGTTTTCACCCTGACACGGCAAGCGCCCAGATGATCGATTTCGGTCAGATCGATTCGTTTGAATCGATGGGCACCGGGACGCAACACGGTGGGGCACGGCCAAAGACGATTGTCGATGATGGTGAATGGCACACTGTTTTATTCACTATTCTGGATTCCAGCACCGACGCGAAGATCTATTGGCGGTCGCCAGATGGCGATCAAACAACAATTGTCCACGGACCGACTGTGAAGGCCTTTCAAACTGCCGGAACATTCAAGGTCGAAGCGCTCGGCAGTGAAAATCAAAGTTTTAAATATGGATACGTCTTGTTTCGTTTGAAACGTGACAAGGGTACCTGATCAGCCTGTCTCTCCTGCGCCGCGCTGCCGGGATCGACTGATTTCACTTTGCCGAGGCTCTTATTCATCTTCATCCCACCAGCGACGTCACCACGGCGGCGTAATGGCACCCAGCGGCGATCAGCACAAAGCCGTGCCAGATTGCGTTCTGGAAGCGCAAGCTCCTCCACGCGTGGAAGACAACACCGGTTGAATAGAGCACGCCACCGGCGGCAATGAGCCAGAGTGTCACCGGTGCAAGCGCGGCGGTGATGGACCCTATCGTGAAGATGCTGCTCCAGCCCATTGAAAGATAGAGTCCGACTGAAGTGCGGTCGAAGCGGCCCGGCCAAAATAGCTTGATCGCTATGCCGGCAACGGCGGTCGTCCAGATGATCGCGAGCACGACGGCGGGAGTTGCTCCGCGCATAGGCAACATGAACGCGGTGTAGGTTGCAGCGATCAGCAGATAGATCGACGAATGGTCGAAACGACGCAACCACCATTTAAGCGGCGACACTGGCCACAAATTATACGCCGCGGAGAAGCTGATCATCGCCAGAAGGCCGGCCACATAGATCGTGACTGCGGCGAACTGAGCGACACTTGCGCCGTGAACGGCGATGATGACGAGTGCAACGGCGCCGGCAACCGCAAAGGTCACGCCGATCACATGGATGACCGCGTCAGCGATGGTCTCGGCGCGGTCATAATCCCAAGTGAACGAAAGAGTCATGCCGGACGCATAGTTTTGCATTGCGGCGATGAGAGGGCCGAGATACCGGCGTCCGGCGGACTAGTCTGCTGCAACAAGGTCCAAGTGCGTAGCGGTCGCGTTCATATTTTCTTCTTCGCCGCAGCCTTTGATTTTGCCGCAGGCGGCGGCGCGTTCGCGGCAGCCTCACGGTCGGCGGCCTCCTTGGCGAGCCGGAGCGCCCTCAGCCGCTCAGTCTTGGCGCGCTCAGCACTGGCCGCGGCCTTGTATTCGGCCGTGGCCGAAGCGCCCTCGCGAGCTTGGGTTTCCTTCTTGTGGAACGCAGCTTGCGCGCGCTCCATTTCCTTGGTGATTTTTGGGTTATTCACGAACACCCCGTCGTTGATCCGCAGGTGTCGCACTTCATGCATGTGCCGTTGCGCACCAGCGTGAAATTGCCGCATTCGCCGCAGGCATCGCCCTCATAGCCCTTGAGGCGGGCCTCGCGGATCTTGTCGAGCCGGGCATCGACCGCCGCGACGACATGGGGGTCGACGACGACGGCGCCATGGCCATTGACGGCGGCAACCGCCACGGTGACTCCATTGCCGGCCGCGGCATAGGCGGCCGCGCTCGCCTCGGCGACCACCGGGCCGCCGCCGCCCTCGCCGGTCTCTGCCTGTGCCCCTTGGGCGTGGGTGTGCCCGTGGCCATTGGTGTGGCCGTTCCCGTGACCATTGCCGTTGGCGCCATGGCCGTGGTTGTGGAACACCACCAGGCTGTTGCGCACATAGCCCGTGCTGGCGTAACGCTTCACGGCGTCGATGGCGGCCTCGGCCTCGTCGAGGCTCTCCATCTCGCCTTCGCTGACGCCGCTGCCCATGGCATCGGGCTGCAGATCGTTCGGCTGCACATGGGCGAGGTCGTTGCGCCCGATATAGCTGATGGCGAGCTCGCGGAAGATGTAGTCGAGCACGGAGGTGGCCATCTTGATGGCGTCATTGCCTTCGACCATGCCCGAGGGCTCGAAGCGGGTGAAGGTGAAGGCCTCGACGAACTCCTCCAGCGGAACGCCGTATTGCAGGCCGATGGAGATCGCGATGGCGAAATTGTTCATCAGGCTGCGGAAGGCGGCACCTTCCTTGTGCATGTCGATGAAGATCTCGCCCAGCTTGCCGTCCTCGTATTCGCCGGTCCTGAGATAGACCTTGTGGTCGCCAACGATGGCCTTCTGGGTATAGCCCTTGCGGCGGTTGGGCAGGCGCCGCCGGCCGGCGTTCACCACCACGCGCTCGATGATGCGCTCCACGATGCGCTCGGCCACGATCGGGGCGCGGGCCGCGGCCGGCGCCTCGACGATCTCCTCGATCTCCTCGGCATCGTCTCCCAGCACCGCGGCCGAGAGGGGCTGCGAGAGCTTGGACCCGTCCCGGTAGAGGGCATTGGCCTTCAGCCCCAGCTCCCAGGACAGCATATAGGCGTTCTTGCAGTCCTCGACGCTGGCCGCATTGGGCATGTTGATGGTCTTGGAGATGGCCCCGGAGATGAAGGGCTGGGCCGCCGCCATCATGCGGATATGGCTTTCCACCGACAGGAAGCGCTTGCCGATCCGCCCGCAGGGATTGGCGCAGTCGAAGATCGGCAGATGCTCCGCCTTCAGATGCGGCGCGCCCTCAAGCGTCATGGCGCCGCAGCAGTGGGTGTTGGCCGCCTCGATATCCGCCTTGCTGAAGCCGAGGGCCGTCAGCATGTCGAAGCCCACATCGTCGAGCTGGGCCGTCGTGAAGCCGAGCGCGCGGGTGCAGAACTCTTCCCCAAGGGTATAGCGGTTGAAGGCGAAGCGGATATCGAAGGCCGTGGCCAGCGCGCCCTCGAGGCCCTGAAGGGCGAGCGGCGTGAAGCCCTTGGCCCTGAGTGCTGCGTGGTTGACGCCGGGGGCCGCATCGAGCGTGCCATGGCCGACGGCGTAGCGGATGATGTCCTCGATCTCCGTCTGGCTGTAGCCCAGAGTCTGGAGCGCCAGCGGCACCATGCGGTTGATGATCTTGAAATAGCCGCCGCCGGCGAGCTTCTTGAACTTGACCAGGGCGAAGTCCGGCTCGATCCCGGTGGTGTCGCAATCCATGACCAGGCCGATGGTCCCGGTGGGGGCGATGACCGTCGCCTGGGCGTTGCGATAGCCATGCTGCTCGCCGAGGGAAAGCGCCCGGTCCCAGGCCCGCTTGGCGGCCGCAACGAGCGCCGGCTCGGGGCAGTTGGCGGCATCGAGGGCGACGGGAAGAGTCGAGAGCCCCTCATAGCCATCGGTGAAGCCATGGGCGGCGCGGCGGTGATTGCGGACGACCCGCAGCATCGCCTCGCGATTCTTGCCATAGCCGGGGAAGGTGCCGAGCTCGCCCGCCATCTCGGCCGAGGTGGCATAGGCGATGCCTGTCATGATGGCGGTGAGAGCCCCGGTGAAGGCGCGGCCCGCGGCACTGTCATATCCGAGGCCCAGCGTCATCAGCAGCCCGCCGATATTGGCATAGCCCAGCCCCAGCGTGCGGAACTCGTAGGAGAGCTCGGCGATCTCGCGCGAGGGGAACTGGGCCATCAGCACCGAGACCTCGAGCACCACCGTCCAGAGCCGCACCGCGTGCTCATAGCTCGCGATGTCGAAGCCGCCATCGGCCTGGCGGAAGGTCATCAGGTTCAAGGACGCGAGGTTGCAGGCCGTATCGTCCAGGAACATGTATTCGGAGCACGGATTGGAGGCGTTGATCCGCCCGCTCACCGGGCAGGTATGCCACTCGTTGATGGTGGTGTCGTATTGCACCCCCGGATCGGCGCAGGCCCAGGCGGCGGCGCTGATCTTCTCCCAGAGCTCGCGTGCAGGCAGGGTCTTGGCCACCTTGCCGTCGGTGCGCCGGTAGAGCTTCCACTCACCATCGGCCTTCACCTGGCCGATGAAGTCATTGGAGATGCGCACGGAATTGTTGGAATTCTGGCCCGAGACGGTGAGATAGGCCTCGGAATCCCAATCCGTGTCATAGGTGCGGAAGTCGATCCGCTCATAGCCCTGCTCGGCGAACTGGATGACCCGGCGGATGTAGTTCTCCGGGATATGAGCCTCGCGGGCCGCGCGGATCGCCTTGCGCAGCAGCGTGTTCTGCTTGGGATCGAGACGGCCCTCGCCGGTTTCGGCGGCACAGGCCTGGATGACGGCGTTGAGATGCCTTTGGGCCAGGCGCGAGCCGGCCACCAGCGCCGCCACCTTCTGCTCCTCGACCACCTTCCAATCAATATAGGCCTCGATATCCGGGTGATCGAGATCAACCGTCACCATCTTGGCCGCCCGCCGCGTGGTGCCCCCCGACTTGATGGCGCCGGCCGCCCGGTCGCCGATCTTGAGGAAGCTCATTAGGCCCGAGGAGCGCCCGCCGCCCGAAAGGCGCTCGTTCTCGCCCCGGAGCTTCGAGAAGTTGGACCCGGTGCCCGAGCCGTATTTGAACAGCCGCGCCTCGCGGACCCAGAGATCCATGATGCCGCCCTCGTTCACCAGGTCGTCGGCGACGGACTGGATGAAGCAGGCATGGGGCTGGGGATGCTCATAGGCCGAATCGGAGGCGACGAGCTTGCCGCTGCGATAGTCGACGTAATAGTGGCCCTGGGCGGGTCCGTCGATGCCATAGGCCCAATGGAGTCCCGTGTTGAACCATTGCGGCGAGTTGGGCGCGCCCATCTGGCGCGCCATCATGTAGCGCATCTCGTCGTAGAAGCTGCGGGCATCGGCCTCGGCGTCGAAATAGCCGCCCTTCCAGCCCCAATAGGTCCAGGTACCCGCCAGCCGGTCGAAGACCTGGGTGGCCTTGGTCTCGCCGCCGTTGCCTTGGGCGGGGTCGAGGGCCGCGAGCGCATTCTCGTCGGGGGCATGGCGGCAAAGCCATGCGGGCATGTTCGCCTCGGGCACGGGCTTCAGGCGCTGGGGGATGCCCGCCTTGCGAAAATATTTCTGGGCCAGCACGTCGCAGGCCACCTGGGACCAGTCCGCCGGGACCTCGATATCCTTGAGCTGGAAGACCAGCGATCCATCCGGATTGCGGATCTCCGAGGTCGTGGTGCGGAATTCGATTCCCGCGTAAGGCGATTTTCCGGCTTCCGTGTAGCGGCGTTCGATACGCATGTTATCCCCCGCTGACGTCCAACTCGGCCCCGACGCCGAAAACCCGAGAAATTACTTTAACTTGGGTCCTTAGGCGCTTAAGGCGACGCTAGTTATTGTACTCCAACTAGCGTCGCCTACAATAGGGAGAGTTTGCATCAATGCATGGTGGGGTTCAACAAAAAACTGCCGCCATTTTGCCATGGTGCCGCAATATATTGTGCTGCAACGCAACATATGCCCGCCTAACCACTATATATAGTATGACCTTCGGCCCTAGCCCTAGTTTGACCGCCGGCCGAACAGGGTCAAGGCCATGATCGCAGCGATCACAAGGGCAGCACCCGCGAGCTGCCGGGCCCCAAGCCTCTCGCCCAGCACCGCGGCCCCGAGCGCAATGGTGATGGGCGTCTCCAGGTTCAGGATGACCGCCATGCGAATCGGCGCCACGAGCCGCATGGAGAGCGCCCAGAGGAGGTTGCCGGCGAGGTAGCAGAGGGTGGCGCCAGCGACCCCGAGCAGCCCCAGGCGAGTCGGCGGCAAATGGAATTGGCCCGACCAGATCAGGTAGAGCCCGACCGGCAGGAGCATCACCAGGCTGGCGAAGAAATAGATCGTCAGCGGGTCGTGGCGCTGCATCCAGATGCTGCCCAGCGTGATCACCAGGACGAGGCCGGCCGCGGCCGTGAGGGCGGCGACGATGCCGCGCGGGTCGAGTTGGGTGACATCGAGTCCCACCGCCATGACCACGCCGATGAAGGCGGCGGTCATGGTGGCGCCCTTCAGGATCGTCATGCGTTCGCGGCCCACGAGCACCGCGAGCAGCGCCACCAGGAAGGGCGAGGTGTAGAGCAGGATCACCGCCAGGCCCACCGGGATATATGCGGCTGCGGTCAGATAGCCCCCGGAGAGCATCAGGGTGAAGGCGGCGATGCCGAGGACCGGTCCCGCCATGCCGGGCTCCAGGCGGAGCGGGCGCCGGCGCGCGCGTTGGTAGAGCGCGGTGAAGGCGGCGAAGCCGGCAAAGCGCAGCAGCATCAGGGTCACCGGATTCGACCCATCGGCATAGGCGAGCTTGGAGAAGGTGGTGATGCAGGCGAAGCAGGCCGTGGTCAGGAAGATGAGCACCAGCCCGAGCCCCTGACGGGCCGCCGGTGCTGCGATGACTTCTGCGTCCCGAGACAAATCCGCCCCCCCGACCGGCGGGCAGCATGACTGGACAGTCTCCGGGCGGCAATGCCATATTTCGCCCGCCTCGGGCGGGACTTCTCGATGGCGCCCGCGGGCCAAGAATGGATCTGCCATGTCTTCCTGGACACGTCTTTTCACCTGGCTGCACGGCACCCTCGTCGGTACCGATTCCTACGGCAACCGCTATTACCGCGGCCGGCCTATCGGCCGGCGCAAGCGCGAGCGGCGCTGGGTGATCTATGCGGGAGAGCCGGAGGCCTCCAAGGTGCCGCCGGAGTGGCATGGCTGGCTGCACTGGACCCAGGCGGAGCCGCCGACCAAGGTGAAGCCGGTGCACTACCCCTGGATGAAGCCGCACCTGCCCAACCTGACGGGCACCGCGCAGGCCTATCGTCCGCCGGGCCATACGCTGGCCGGGGGCCGGCGTGCCGCCGCCACCGGCGACTACCAGCCCTGGACGCCCGAATAGGCCGGGACGCGCGCCATGCGTCGCAGCGCGATCGAGACGGTGATGGGGGCCGTGGTCCTGATCGTCGCGGCAATGTTTCTCTATTTCACCTACAACTCCGGCTATCAGCATGCCGACGGCTATGAGGTGACGGCGAAGTTCAACCGCATCGACGGGCTGGCCCTGGGCAGCGAGGTCCGCCTCAGCGGGATCAAGGTCGGCCGCGTCATCTCCGAGACGCTCGATCCCAACACCTATCTCGCCATCGTCAGGCTGAGCGTCGACCGGGGGATCAAGCTGCCGGTCGACACCACGGCCAAGATCACCTCCGACAGCCTGCTTGGCAGCTTCTACATCGCGCTCGAGCCCGGTGCCGAAGACAAGCTCATCCCCGATGGCGGCCAGATCGTCGCCACGCAGGACCCCATCAATATCGGCGATCTGATCGGCCGCTATATCTTCGGCAGCACCGCCGGACCCAAGAAGGCCAAGCCGGAGCAGGGTCAATCTTCCAGCCAGTCATCGAACGGACAGTAGACCCCGGCCGGACCTTGCGTGCGGGTGCCTTGAAACCGACATCAAGCGGGCGCATCCTCGGCCGCGCCCGGAGGTTCTGAGAGGTATGACCCGCAATACGACCGCGCCGGAATTCCCCATCTGGCGCCAGCCCGACGGCAAGCCGCTGTCCTGCTACGAGAAAATCAAGGTGCTGAACGAGAATCTCGCGGAGATCCGCCAGCTCGCCCAGGACGCTCTGGAGGATGGCCTGCTCATGGGCTGCTCCGAGGACCAGCTGCGCCAGGTCCTGAGCGATCTGATCGATTCCCTGGAAAATCCCTACCGGAAGGCAGAGTAGATGGGGCTTCAGCGCGTGGGGTCAGCCGCGGCGCTGGCGCTGACGCTCGGGTGGAGCGGTGCGGCGCTCGCCGCGCCGATGCAGATCGTCGTGCTGGGCGGGCTCGACAAGGTCACGGCTCATGTCTCCACCTTCGAGGTGCCGGTCGGCAAGACGGTGACCTTCGGCGTGCTGCAGATCACCGCCCGGGCCTGCGACAAGCACCCCCCGGAGGAGACGCCGGAGAGCGCCGCCTTTCTCGAGGTGGTCGAGGCCCGGCCCGGCGAGACGCCGCACCAGCTCTTCTCCGGCTGGATGTTCGCCTCCAGCCCGGCGCTCTCGGCCATGGACAACCCGATCTACGATCTCTGGGTGCTGGACTGCAAGAACCCGGTCAGCGCATCGGGGGCGACCTCGCCGTAGAACTGCGCCTTGACGGCGATGGCATCGGCAAGGCGCCGGCGATAATCCGCCCGCGTGATCTCGACGGTGCCGAACTGTGCCAGGTGGCTGGTGATGAACTGGGTGTCCAGCAGGCGATAGCCGCCGAGGCGAAGCCGCAGCACCAGATGGGCCAGCGCCACCTTGCTCGCATCGCGCTCGCGGCTGAACATGCTCTCGCCGAAGAAGGCGCCGCCGAGGGAGATGCCGTAGAGCCCGCCCACCAACTCGCCGCCGCGCCAGCATTCGACGCTATGGGCGTAGCCGAGCGCGAAGAGCTGTGCACTCAGGCGCTGGATGGGTGTGTTGATCCAGGTTTCGGGCCGGCCGAAATCGGGCTCGGCGCAGGCCTCCACCACGGCGTCGAAGCTGGTATCGCAGCGGATCTCGTAGCGGGCTTGGCGGACGGTGCGGGCGAGCCGCCGGGGCAGATGGAAGCCGTCCAGCGGCAAGACTCCGCGGCGCTCCGGATCGACCCAATAGATCTCGTCGTCGAGACGCCGCTCGGCCATCGGAAAGATGCCGAGGGCATAGGCGCGCAGCAGCATCTGCGCGGTGATCTCATGGGGCGGCGGGCGAATGCGCTGCGACGTCTTCCGGCCCTCCTGCAATCGCTCTGTCGGCCTCGGCCTGGTGCCTTCCAGCTAACTCTCGGCGGCGACAAACCGTTCCAGCCAACGAATGTCGTAGTCGCCGTTGATGAAGTCGGGCTCGGCAATCAGCCGGCGGTGGAGCTCGATATTGCTCTTGATGCCGCCGACGAAGATCTCCTCCAGCGCCCGGCGCAGCCGCATCAGGCATTCATTGCGGCTCTTGCCGTGGACGACCAGCTTTGCGATCAGGCTATCGTAATGCGGCGGCACGCGATAGCCGGCATAGAGGGCGGAATCGACCCGAACGCCGAGACCGCCGGGCGCGTGGAAGTCGGTCACCAGGCCGGGGGAGGGAAGGAAGGTCTCCGGATCCTCGGCATTGATCCGGCATTCGACCGCATGCCCGGCGAATTGGATATCCTTCTGGGTGAAGCCCAGCGGCGCACCGGTGGCGACCCGGATCTGCTCGCGCACGATGTCGATGTCGGTGATCATCTCGGTCACCGGATGCTCCACCTGCAGGCGGGTGTTCATCTCGATGAAGTAGAACGCGCCGTCCTGGAACAGGAACTCGACGGTGCCGACGCTGCGATAGCCGAGTCTTGTCATGGCATCGACGACGATGGCGCCGATCTTCGCGCGCTCGGCGGCATTGAGGGCCGGGGAGGGCGCCTCCTCCAGCACCTTCTGGTGGCGGCGCTGAAGCGAGCAGTCGCGTTCACCCAGATGCACCACATTGCCGTGGCTGTCGGCCAGCACCTGAATCTCGATATGCCGGGGATGGGAGAGGTATTTCTCGATATAGACGGCGTCATTGCCGAAATGGGCGCGGGCCTCGTTGCGGGCGAGGCTGAGCGCCTCGGCCATCTCGTCGCTGGCATGGGCGAGCTTCATGCCCTTGCCGCCACCGCCGGCCGCGGCCTTGATCAGCACCGGATAGCCCACGCGCTCGGCCACGGCCATGGCCTCGGCGTCGTCGGCGACGGCGCCGTCGGAACCCGGCACGACCGGCAGGCCGAGCTCGACCGCCACCTCCTTGGCCCTGACCTTGTCGCCCATCATCGAGAGATGCTCGGCGGCGGGGCCGATGAAGGTGATGCCGTGCTCTGCCACCATGGCGGCGAATTTGGCGTTTTCCGACAGGAAGCCGATACCCGGATGGATGGCATCGGCGCCGGCGATGGTGGCGGCGGAGATGATGGCCGGAATGTTCAGATAGCTGCTCTTGGAAGGCGGCGGGCCGATGCAGACGCTCTCATCGGCGAGGCGCACATGCATGGCATCGGCATCGGCGGTGGAATGGACGGCGACCGTCCGGATCCCCATCTCGCGGCAGGCGCGATGGATGCGCAGCGCGATCTCGCCGCGATTCGCGATCAGGACCTTCTCGAACATTGGCTCAGCGCAGGACCATCAGCGGCTCGCCGTATTCGACCGGCTGGCCGTCGTTGATCAGGATCGCCTCGACGGTTCCCGCCTCGGGTGCCGGTATCGGGTTCATGACCTTCATGGCCTCGATGATCAGCAGGGTCTGGCCTTTCTTCACCTTGTCGCCGGTCTTGACGAAGGGCTCCGCACCGGGCTCCGGCGAGAGGTAGACCGTGCCGACCATCGGCGAGGTCACGGCTCCCGCCGGCGGGCCGCCCGGCGGGGGCGGGGGAGCGGCCCCGCCGGCGGACGGTGTCGCCACGGCAGCGGGCGCTGCGCCGATCACCGTCGGTCCACCGCCACGATTGACGCGGATGCGCTGGCCGTTGTTCTCGTATTCGATCTCGGTCAGGCCGGTCTCCTGCATGAGCTGGGCGAGCTTGCGCAGCAACCCCTCATCGATATCGAGCTTGGGCATCAGGCGTCCTTCTTGGCTGCGATGATGTCGGCGAGGGCATCGAGGGCCAGGAGGTAGCCCCGGGGACCAAACCCGCAGATGACCCCGCGGGCCACCGCGCTCACATAGCTGTGGTGGCGGAAGGCTTCGCGCTTGAAGATGTTGGAGAGATGGACCTCGACCACCGGCAGGTCCGAGGATGTGAGCGCATCGAGGAGGGCAACCGAGCTGTGGCTATAGCCGGCGGGATTGATGACGATGCCGGCCATCTTTCCTCGCGCCCCCTGGATCCAGTCGATGAGCTCGCCTTCGTGATTGGACTGGTGGAATTCGAGGGCGAGGCCCAGCTTCGCCGCATGGGCGCGACAGGACTTCTCGATATCCGCCAGGCTGTCGCGGCCATAGATCTCCGGCTCACGCGTGCCGAGCAGGTTCAGATTGGGTCCATTGAGGACGAGGATCGTCGCGGGTTTAGCCAAGAAAGCACGCCTCCTCAGGCGTTTATATCATGGCGCGAGCGAGTCGCAATTTGACCCTCTCCCGCTTCAAAGCGCGGGAGAGTGAGATTGGCCGCTATCGCTTCCCATGGCGAAGGCGATGGCAGCTTCAGCGTGGAGGAGGGTGGTGTCGAAGACAGGGATGTCGGAATCGGCCGGCGCGATGATCATGCCAACCTCGGTGCAGCCGAAGATCACGCCATCGGCGCCGCGCGCGCGGCCGCGCGAGACCACGCCGAGATAGGCGGCCTTGGACTCCGGGCGGGTGATCCCCTGACAGAGTTCCTCATAGATGATCCGATGGACCGTCGCGCGATCGGCTTCGGGCGGCACCATGGCCTCGATGCCGTGGTGCTGCTGAAGGCGCGCCTTGTAGAAGGGCTGCTCCATCGTGTAGCGCGTCGCGAGCAGCAGGGGTCGCCGGCAGGCGCTCGCCTTGATGGCGGCGGCGGTCGCATCGGCGATATGGATCAGGGGTAGCGCAACGGCCGCCTCGATCTCCGGCGCCATGCGATGCATGGTGTTGCTGCAGATGACGAGGCAATCCGCCCCACCCAATGCCAGGCGCCGCGCGGCATCGATCATGAGTGCCGTTGCCGCCGGCCAGTCGCCGCTCGCCTGGAGCGCCTCGATTTCGGCGAAATCGAAAGACCAGAGCAGGAGCTTCGCCGAATGAAGGCCGCCGAGGCGCCGGCGCACCGTCTCGTTCAGCAGGCGGTAATAGATCGCCGTGCTCTCCCAGCTGAGCCCGCCGATGAGGCCGATGGTCTTCATCGAGGATCGCGTCCATCTTCAGACAAAATCGAGGCCCCTTATCCTGCGTCGGGGCGAAGCTTGGCAGGCAGCCGGTCCAATGGGAAGCGGCCGCCCTGAGCACCGAGAAAGCCGTCTTTCTCCATCGCCGGCCCGGCGCAACAATTTCTGTCTTGCCGCCGGCCGCCGGCCGGCCATAGCCTTACCAGTTTGTGGGGCCTCCACGCCCTGCTTCGTCACCGTCAGCCAAAGGGGGGACTCACATGACCCAAGTTACACGTCGCAAGCTTTTGAAGGCCTCGCTCGGCACCGGGCTCCTGGCCATGGCAGCGCCCGTCATCGCCCGGCGCGCGGTGGCGGACGAGACCACCTTCCAGCAGGCCCAGCGCACCAAGACGATCGCCGTCGGCCTCGCCAATGAGAAGCCCTATGGCTATGTCGAGACGGATGGCAAAGTCACGGGCGCCATCGTCGAGGTGCTGCGCGCGACTTTGGAGCCCTATGGCATCACCAATCTGGACGCCAAGGTCGGCTCCTTCGACACGCTGATCCCGGGCGTGCTGGCCAAACGCTTCGACGTGATCGGTGCCGGCATGTATGTGAAGCCGAAGCGCTGCCAGCAGATCGCCTTCTCCAACCCGCTGACCCGCGCCGGCGGCGCCTTCGCCGCCAAGAAGGGCAATCCGAAGAATCTTCACAGCCTGGCGGATGTGGCCAAGGACAGCTCGGCCAAGCTCGGAACCCAGCTCGGCACCAGCCAGGTGGACGAGGTGAAGCAGGCCGGCATTCCCGACGATCGCGTCTCCCTGTTCTCGAAGGACACCGAGGCCCTGGCAGGGCTGCAGGCGGGCCGTGTCGATGTGATCTATTTCCCCGATCTGGAGATCAACAATCTGCTCGTTACCAGCGGCGATGCCGGGCTGGAGCGCGTCCAGCCCTATGTGCAGATCCTCGATGCCCAGGGCCATCAGGTCTTCAACTACCAGGCGCTCGGCCTGCGCAAGGAGGATACCGACCTGCTGGCGGCCATCAACAAGCAGCTCGCTGACCTCCTTTCCAGCGGCAAGCTTCTCACCATCCTGCAGCCCTTCGGCTTCTCGGCCAATGAGCTGCCGGCGGCCGATGTGACGGCGGAAAAGCTCTGCGCCGCCTGAGCGCGCCACCCTCCGGGGCAGGGCGATCGCATGTGGACCTCTGACGAAAGAGAGCGGGTCCGAACCTGCTGTCGCCCTGCATCCGGCTGAAGGAGATGCCGCGCTGAAGCTGCCGCAGCCCTTCGATCTGCTGCCCGTCCTGCTGAGCGGCGTCGTCACCACCCTCGAGGTCACCCTGGCCGGCGCGGTGGTGGCGGTGGTGCTCTCCTTTGCCGTGGGGCTGGCGCGTCTCTCGCGCTCCGGCGTGCTGCGCTTCATTTCCGGCTTCTATGTCGAGGTGATCCGCGGCACCTCGGCGCTGGTCCAGCTCTTCTATCTCTTCTACATCCTTCCCGTGACGGGCATCTATCTCGACCCCTTCTCCAC
>DATFRE010000013.1:0-6031 GCA_035263545.1 Dongiaceae bacterium | reverse complement strand
TCCGCAATGTCCGGGCGACCATCATCCCCGGCCTCTCCGTCCCCCTCTCCCTCGTGGGCACGCTGGGGGTCATGTATCTGCTCGGCTACAGCATCAACAACCTCTCGCTGATGGCTCTCACCATCGCCAGCGGCTTCGTCGTCGACGATGCCATCGTGATGATCGAGAACATCGCTCGCTATCTCGAGGAAGGGCTATCGCCTCTGCAGGCGGCGCTGCGCGGATCGGAGCAGGTGGGGTTCACCATCGTCTCCCTGACCGTCTCTCTCATAGCGGTGCTGATCCCGCTGCTCTTCATGGGCGAGGTGGTGGGCCGCCTGTTCCGCGAGTTCGCCATCACCCTCTCCGTCACCATCCTGATCTCGGCCATTGTCTCTCTGACGCTCGTCCCGATGATGTGCGGCAAGATCCTGCGCCGCCATGACGAGATGCGCGAGACGCGCTTCGCCCGCCTCAGCCGGCGGGGCTTCGAGGCCCTGACGCAGCGCTACGATTCGGCGCTCGTCTGGGTCCTGGACCACCAGCCGCTGGTCCTGCTTATCGCCGTCGCCACCCTGGGCGTGACGGCGCTGCTCTACGTCGCCGTGCCCAAGGGCTTCTTTCCGGTTCAGGACAACGGCCTGATCCAGGGCATCTCCGAGGCGCCGCAATCGATCTCCTTCGCCGCCATGGCCCAGCGGCAGGAGGAACTTGCCGCCATCGTCCTCAAGGACCCGGATGTGGTCAGCCTAACCTCCTTCATCGGCGTCGATGGGACGAACGCGACCCTCAACAGCGGGCGCTTCCTGATCAATCTGAAGCCGCATGACCAGCGCCGGAGCTCGGTGCTCGAGGTCATACGCCGGCTCGGGCAGGAAACGGGGAACATCACCGGCACGCGGCTCTATCTCCAGCCGGTCCAGGATCTGACCATCGATACGACGGTGAGCCGGGCGCAATACCAGTTCACTCTCGAGAGCCCCGACCCCGACCTGCTCCAGACCTGGACCGAGAAGCTGGTGGCGCGGTTGCGCCAGGATCCGGCGCTGAGCGATGTCGCCAGCGACAGCCAGCAGAACGGGCTCTCGGCCTATATCGAGGTCGACCGCGATACCGCCGGACGCTTCGGCATAACCCCGGCCACCATCGACAACGCCCTCTACGACGCCTTCGGCCAGCGCATCGTCTCCACCATCTTCACCCAGTCCAACCAGTATCGGGTCATCCTCGAGTCCGATCCCGGCCTGCAGAGCTCGCTGAAATCCCTCGACGCCATCTACCTGCCCTCATCCACCGCGACCAATGGCCAGGTGCCGCTTCTGGCGCTTGCCAAGGTGCGGGAGGAAACCGCACCGCTGCAGATCAACCATCAGAGCCAGTTCCCCGCGGCCACCATCTCCTTCAACCTCGCCCCGGGCGTCTCGCTCGGCGCCGGCATTGACGCGGTGCAGGCGGCGGAAGCGGAGATCGGCCTCCCGCCCTCCATCTTCACCACCTTCCAGGGTGCCGCCCTCAGCTTCCAGGCGACGCTCGGCAACGAGCTGCTGCTGATCCTCGCCGCCATCGTCACGGTCTACATCGTGCTTGGCGTGCTCTATGAGAGCTTCATCCATCCGGTGACGATCCTCTCCACTCTGCCCTCGGCCGGGATCGGCGCCCTGCTGGGCCTGATGATCGCCGGGCACGAGCTCGACATCATCGCCATCATCGGAATCGTGCTGCTGATCGGCATCGTCAAGAAGAACGCGATCATGATGATCGACTTCGCCCTGGACGCGGAGCGCAACGAAGGCAAGACGCCGCGGGAGGCGATCCACCAGGCCTGCCTGCTGCGCCTCCGGCCAATCCTGATGACGACCATGGCGGCGATCCTGGGGGCGCTCCCCCTCATGCTGGGCGGCGGCACCGGTTCGGAGCTTCGCCAGCCGCTCGGCATCGCCATTGTCGGCGGGCTGGTCGTGAGCCAGGTGCTGACGCTTTTCACCACCCCGGTGATCTACCTCGCCTTCGACTATCTCGGCCGGCGTTTCCGCGGGCGCGGCGAGGCGGACGCCCCGGTTCGGCCATGAGCCTCCACCCATGAACCCGACCGAGGTCTTCATCCGCCGTCCGGTGGCGACGACGCTGCTGACCCTGGGGCTGACCCTGGCCGGGATCGTCGCCTTCTTCCATTTGCCGGTGGCGCCGCTGCCCCAGGTGGATTTCCCCACCATCGTGGTCCAGGCGCAGATGGCCGGTGCCAGTCCGGAAGTCATGGCGGCAACGGTGGCCACGCCCTTGGAGCGCCACCTCGGCACCATCGCCGATGTGACCGAGATGACCTCCCAGAGCACCGTGGGCAACAGCCGGGTGGTGCTGCAATTCGGGCTCGACCGGAGCATCGACGGCGCCGCCCGCGACGTCCAGGCGGCGATCAATGCGGCGCGCGCCGATCTGCCGGCGAATCTGCGCAGCAATCCCACCTATCGCAAGGCGAACCCCGCCGATGCGCCCATCCTGATCCTGGCGCTGACCTCCAGGACCCTGACCCGCGGCCAGCTTTACGACGCCGCAACCACGGTGCTGCAGCAGCGGCTCTCGCAGCTTCCGGGCATCGGCGAGGTCGAAGTGGGGGGCAGTTCGCTCCCCGCCGTGCGGGTGGAGTTGAACCCGCGCGCGCTGTTCAAGTACAGCATCGGCCTGGAGGATGTGCGCGCCGCGCTATCCGCCGCCAATGCCCATAGCCCCAAGGGCGCGATCGAGCAGGGTGACCGGCGCTACCAGATCTACACCAACGACCAGGCGCGCAGCGCCGACCAGTACCGTTCCCTCGTCATCGCCTATCGCAACGGCGCACCGGTCCGGCTCTCCGATGTCGCCACAGTGGATGACTCGGTCGAGAACCTGCGCAATGCCGGCCTCGCGAACGGCAAGCCCTCGGTCCTCGTCATCCTCTTCAAGCAGCCCGGCGCCAATATCATCACGGCGGTCGACGCGGTGAAGGCAGCGCTGCCCCAGCTCAAGGCCTCGGTCGCCAAGGACATCGATATCACGGTGGCCAATGACCGCTCGGTTTCGATCCGCGGCTCACTTCACGATGTGGAGCTGACGCTCCTCATCTCGATCGTCCTCGTCATCCTCGTGGTCTTCGCCTTCCTGCGCCATGCCCGGGCGGCGGTGATCCCGACCGTGGCGGTGCCCGTCTCCCTGATCGGCACCTTCGCGGCCATGTATCTTCTGGGCTACAGCATCGACAATCTCTCGCTGATGGCGCTCACCGTCGCCACCGGCTTCGTCGTCGACGATGCCATCGTGGTGCTGGAGAACATCACCCGCCATGTCGAGGCCGGGATGCCCCGCTTCGAAGCCGCCATCCTCGGGGCGCGGGAGGTCGGATTCACTGTCCTCTCCATGAGCCTGTCGCTGATCGCGGTCTTCCTGCCGATCCTGCTCATGGGGGGCATCGTCGGGCGCATCTTCCGCGAGTTCGCGGTTACCCTCTCCATCGCCATCCTGGTCTCGCTGGTGGTCTCGCTCACCACCACCCCTATGATGTGCGCCCGGCTGATCGTGCCGGAGACGGAAGGCCGCCACGGCCTCCTCTCCCGCATGCTCAGCACCGGCTTCGACCGGCTGCTCGCGGGCTACCGGCGGAGCCTGCGCTGGGCGCTGAACCACGCCGCCCTCGTTCTCTGCCTGCTGCTGGCGACGCTCCTCCTCAACTTCTATCTCTTCAGCATCGTCCCCAAGGGCTTCTTCCCGCAGCAGGACCAGGGCCGGCTGGTCGGTGGGATCCGCGCGGATCAGAGCATCTCCTTCCAGCTCATGCGCAAGAAGATGACGCAGTTCATCGACATTCTGATGAAGGATCCCGCGGTCGCCCATGTGGTCGGCTTCACCGGTGGCGGCCAGACGAATTCGGGCTTCGTCTTCATGGAGCTGAAACCGCTTGCCGAGCGCAAGCTCAGCGCCGACCAGGTCATCGCCCGCATGCATCGCGACCTGAAGCAGCTGACGGGAGCGGATCTCTTCCTGCAATCGGTCCAGGACGTCCGCACCGGCGGGCGCCAGAGCAATGCGCAATACCAGTTCACGCTCCAGAGCGACAGCCTAGAGGATCTGCATGAATGGACGCCGATGTTGACCGAGGCGCTGCGCCATGTGCCCGAGCTGACCGATGTCGACAGCGATCAGCAGCAGGGCGGGCTCGAGACCGACCTCACCATCGACCGGTCGACGGCGGAGAGGCTCGGCATCTCGGCGAGCCAGATCGACAACACCCTCTACGATGCCTTCGGTCAGCGCCAGGTCTCGACCATCTACAACCCGCTCAACCAGTATCACGTGGTCATGGAGGTGGCGCCCGCCTTCTGGCAGGACCCGGAGACGCTGAAAGATCTCTATGTCAGCACTTCGGGGGGCGCCGTCGGCGGCGTGCAATCGACCAACGCCGTAGCCGGCACGACGAGCGTCGCGACGCTCACCGGCAGCGCTGCCGCGGCGGTGGTCGCCAACGACGCGGCCCGCAACCAGGCGACCAATTCCATCGCCTCGACGGGTCACGGCTCCGCCTCGACCGGCGCCGCCGTCTCGACCAAGGCCGAGACCATGGTGCCGCTGGCGACCTTCGTCCGCTACGCGCCGGGCAGCACGCCGCTCGCGGTCAACCATCAGGGGCTGTTCGCGGCCAGCACCATCACCTTCAACCTTGCACCGGGCAAATCGCTCAGCACCGGCGTCGCCATCATCAAGCGGACCATGGCCGAGATCGGCGTCCCGGCCTCGGTCCATGGCAGCTTCCAGGGAACAGCACAGGTCTTCCAGCAATCGCTCGCCACCGAGCCGGCCTTGATCGCCGCCGCCCTTATCGCCGTCTACATCGTGCTCGGCATCCTCTACGAGAGCTACATCCACCCCATCACGATCCTCTCGACGCTGCCCTCGGCAGGGATCGGCGCGGTGCTGGCCCTGCTGGCGACCGGGGTCGAGTTCAGCCTTATCGCCCTCATCGGCGTAATCCTGCTGATCGGCATCGTCAAGAAGAACGCCATCATGATGATCGACTTTGCCCTCGATGCGGAGCGCCGCCGCGGCCTCAGCTCGCGTGAGGCGATCTACGAAGCCTGCCTGCTGCGCTTCCGGCCGATCATGATGACGACCATGGCGGCGCTCCTGGGCGCGCTGCCGCTGGCCATCGGCCTCGGCGAGGGCGGCGAGATCCGACAGCCGCTGGGCATATCCATCGTCGGCGGGCTGCTCGTGAGCCAGCTCCTCACCCTCTACACCACCCCGGTGGTCTATCTCTATTTCGACCGGCTCCGGCTCTGGAGCGAGCGCCGCTGGCGCCGCCGCCATCCCGACCGCCTGGCCGAGGCCGGCGGCGCATGAACAAGAAAGCCGCGGCGGTTCCGCTTCTTCTCCTCCTCGCCGCTTGCGAGGTCGGGCCCGACTATCACAAGCCGCCGGTGGAGACGCCGCCGGCCTATAAGGAGCTCGACGGCTGGAAGCAGGGCACACCCCAGCGAGCCGGCAGCGATACCGCCTGGTGGTCGATCTACGATGACCCGGTGCTCGACGGCCTGATGCGCCAGATCGACATCTCGAACCAGAACTTGAAGGCCTCGGAGGCCGCGTATCGTGAGGCCCTGGCGCTGACGGCCCAGGCGCGCTCGAACCTCTTCCCGACGATCAGCGCCAACGCGAGTGCCCAGAAGGTCTCGGTGAACGGCACGAGCTCGCAATCCGTGCTCAGCGTGGCCGGCGGCCTCTCCTGGGAGCTCGACATCTGGGGCGCGATCCGGCGCAACATCGAAAGCGCGTCGGCCACGGCGCAGGCCTCCGGCGCCGATCTCGCCGCGGCGCGGCTCTCGGCCCAGGGCTCGCTTGCCACCAACTATTTCGAGCTCCGGGTCGCCGATGCGCTGAAGGACCTGCTGGACGCCGAGGTCGTCGCCTTCGCGCGCTCGCTGAAGATCACCCAGAACAAATATGACGCCGGCACCGCGGCCAAGACCGACGTCGCCCAGGCCGAAACGCAGCTCGAGCAGACCCGGGCCCAGGCGATCAATGTCGG
>DATFRE010000012.1:0-8538 GCA_035263545.1 Dongiaceae bacterium | reverse complement strand
GATCGAAGGTATCGATCTCATGGGGGAAGACGCTGCGGATGGCCACTTCCTCGGAGGCAAGGGCGATGAAGTCGTCGCTCTCGTAGAGGACCATAGGCTTGGCGGCCATCACGTCCTTGGCCATGCCCAGGCTGTCGGCCGTGGCGACCAGATAGGTGAAGACGCCGTCGAGCTCGTCGATCGAGCCCTTCATGGCCTCCTCGAGCGACGCCCCCTGCTCCATCCTATCGGCGAGATAGACGGCGATGAGCTCCGAATCGCAGTTCGACATGAAGCGATGCCCGCGCCGCTCGAGGGCCCGGCGGCCGTTCCAGTAATTGGTGAGCTGGCCGTTATGGACCACGGAGACATCGGCGAAGGGATAGGCCCAATAGGGATGCGCCGAGCGGATATCGACATCGGATTCCGTCGCCATGCGGGTATGGCCGATGGCGTGGGTACCGACGAAGCCCGGCAGCTTGTACTGGCTCGCCACCCGGGCCGCATCGCCGAGGTCCTTGATCAGCTCCAGCCCATGGCCCATGGAGAGGATCTCGGCCCCGTCGATATCCTCGATATAGTCGGCCAGGCGCCGGCGATCGCCGTCATACTGGATCCGGTAGCGGTAGGCATATTCCGTCGCCTCGACCTCCTCGATGATCCTGGCGCCCAGCTCCTCGAGCCGCTCGCCGACCTCGGCCCGGCGCTTCTTCACCTGGTGATGGATGTCGAAGCCCTTCGACATCTCATCCTGCTCGGCGACCTTGAAGCGCAGCACCAGCTCCCCGCCATGGGGCTTGCCGTAGAGGGCATAGCCGGTGGAATCGGGCCCCCGATGCTTCAGGGATTGCAGCATCGCGGTCATCTCCTGACCCACGTCGCCGGTCTTCCCGCGATGTATCAACCCAGCAATGCCGCACATGAGGCGAGCTCCTTTCGCTGCTGCTTTAAGGCAGATAGTCCCAGTACTGCTTCAGATCCCATTCTGTGACGGTGGCCATGAACTTTTCCCACTCGTCGTTCTTGTAATGGGTGAACACGCGGTACATCTCGTCGGGCATGGCCGATTTGATGGTCTCGTCCTTGTTGAGCTCGGTGAGCGCCTCGCCCAGCGACATCGGCAGCTTCTTCACCTTCTTGCCGGCGGCCATGGCGGCATAGATGTTGCGCTCCTCCGGCTCGCCCGGATCCATCTTCTGATTGATGCCGTCGTCGAAGGCCTTGAGGATGGCGGCGGCCATCAGATAGGGGTTCACCGTCGAATCGACCGAGCGGTATTCGAAGCGGCCGGGGGCCGAGATGCGCAGCGCGCAGGTCCGGTTCTGATAACCCCAGTCGGCATAGACCGGCGCCCAGAAGCCCGTATCCCAGAGGCGGCGGTAGGAGTTGACGGTGGAGGAGCCGATGGCCGTCAGCGCGCCCACATGCTTGATGATGCCGCCGATGCAGTTGAGGCCGACGGGGCCGGGCTTGACCTCGCCCTTCAACGGCATGAAGGTGTTCTCGCCGCCCTTGAGGTAGGTGAAGCTGCCCTCGAGCCCCGGCAGCTTCTCATGGCCGAGCTTGTTCACCTTCTCCTCGCCGCCGCGCCAGAGCGAGACGTTGTGGTGGCAGCCCGAGGCCGAGACGCCCATGAAGGGCTTGGTCATGAAGCAGGCGATCAGGTTGAATTCGCGGGCGACCTGGGCACAGACCTGACGATAGGTGGTGAGGCGGTCGGCCGTACGCAGGCAATCGTCGAACATGAAGTTCAGCTCGAGCTGGCCGGGGGCGTCCTCATGGTCGCCCTGGATCATGTCCAGGCCCATGGCGCGGGAATACTCGATCGCCCGCATGAAGACCGGCCGAAGCTGCTCGAACTGGTCGATGTGATAGCAGTTGGGCTTGGTAAAGCCGCCATCCGGCAGGCCGTCCGCGCCCTTCTTCAGCCACATCATCTCCGGCTCGCAGCCATGGCGCATATGCAGGCCCTTATGGGCCTTCTTGAACTCCTCATGGATGATGCGCAGATTGCCGCGGCAATCGGAGGTCAGATGCCCGCCGGGATTGACCTTCTCCTCGCGGTTGCGGAAGCAGGTGCAGAAGACGCGGGCGACGCGCTTGTCCCAGGGCAGCTGAACGAAAGTCTCCGGATCGGGGATGCCGACCAGCTCGGAGGCCTCCGGGCCATAGCCGATATAGTTCTTGTGGCGGTCGACGAAGAGATTGGCGGTCGAGCCATAGACCAGCTGGAAGCCCCGCTCGGCGACGCTCTCCCAATGATCGGCCGGCACGCCCTTGCCGACGATGCGACCCGTGACGGAAACGAACTGGTAGTAGATGTACTGGATCCCCAGCTCCTTGATCTTCTCCCGGACCTGCTTCACCAGCTCTTTGCGGCCTTTGGCGTTAACATGGACTTCCAAGTCGGTCATGTGCTTCCCCTATTTTTCGTCTTGTCCCTGTCGTCTCTTCATTCGATCGATCAGTCGGTCCCTCGGCCTCGTTCTTCTCCCATCAGCTTCGCACGCCTAGCTCCACGGGAAGGGGCTGTTGGAGGTGGGATGCAGCCTGCCTTCGGCGAAGCGCGAGAAGCGGAAGGGCTCGAGTAGCTCGCTGCCCTGCCCGCAGATGTCCTGGGCCACGAGCTGGCCGACGCCGATCATCTTGTAGCCGTGGTTCGAATCAGCGATCACATAGACGTTGTCGCAGAACCGGTCGAAGACCGGAAAGCTGTCGGCGGTGAAGCTGCCGATGCCGCCGGAGGGCTCCTTCTTGTAGAGCGGCAGTTTGCCCTCGAAGCGCTTCTGGCAGAAGGCCAGCGCCGAGCACCACATATGGGCGAAGTCGTCGCCGACCACGAAATCGGGCGATTCCGGCCCATAGGGATCGATCTTCACCTCGGCCGGATCGGCCTTGACCTTGAAGGGCATGGCGCCGCCCTGGACGCCGCCGAAATTGAAATCCGGCTTGTAGTAGATGCCCCAGAGATGGTTCGTGATCGTCGAATGGTCGACATCGGAATAGAGGGTGGCATCGGTATCGACATGAATGACCGGCGGCATCTTGCCGTCATTGGTGCGCTGGAGCTTGGGATCGACGCCGAGTGTCCCCTCCTGCAGCGACCAGAAGGTCCACATGGCGACCCCGTCATGCAGCTTGCCGTCGCGGCCCTTGACCGAGATGGCGGCGGGCAGCTCGAGCATGTCCCAGACCTGCTTCACCCAGGGGCCGGCCGCCACGATCACCATGTTGCAGTCGATGTTGCCCCTGTCGGTGACGACCGTCTTCACCGCGCCTGAATTGTCCTTCTTGAAGCCGGTGACCTTGGCCCCGGTCAAGAGGCGGACCTCCTCGTTCTCCGCCTTCTTGGCGAGACCGTAGAGGGAGGCGGTGTTGTTGGCATAGCCGCCCTTCTTCTCATGGAGGACGGAGGTGATGCCCTTGGCCTGCCAGTCGTCGAACAGGCCCTTCATATAGGTCATCGAATCCTTCTCGCCCTCGATGAAGACCGACTCGTAGCCGATCTCCTTCTGCTGCTTGGCGATCGTCCCGACCTGCTCATGCATCACCTCGGGGCTGATCTGCATATAGCCCACCGGGTGATAGCTGAAGGCCGCGGGGTCGCTCTCCCAGACCGAGACGCTATGGGCCATCAGCCGGCGCATGGCCGGCTGGTAGTAGTTGTTGCGGATCACGCCGCAGGCGATGCCCGAGGCCCCGGCCCCGATGCTGGTCTTGTCGACGACCAGGATGTCCTTGCCGCTGCCGCGTCCGGATTTGCGCAGCGCCTCGCCCAGATGCCAGGCGGTGCTGAGACCGTGGATGCCGGCGCCGATGATCAGATATTTGACATGGGTAGGAATGGCCATCGCAACAGTGCCTTCGGTGAATGCCGGTGCCGGACAAGTCGTGGACGAACGGACGAATACCCCTGCGAATCGGCCCCTGGGGATCGGCCCCTGGGGCGACCTCGACTGCCGTCCCGCCCGCTTCGGTGACCCCGGCGGGCTTGACGCGGCGAGGCGATAATGGAACATAGCTGAAGCCGATTTCAAACCAATTTTTTCCAAAGGCGCGGAAATGGCCAGAATTGGTGCGACCACCGCCGAGAAGCCCGCTTCGGCCCTGGTCATTGCCGACCCGGTGCGCGGTTCCGCCTGGATCACCGCCCAGCTCCGCCAGGCGATCATGGAAGGCGGCTATGCCCATGGGGAGAAGCTGCCGGCGGAGCGCCAATTGGCCTCGGCCTATGGCGCGTCACGGACCACGATCAGGACCGCTCTCGACCAATTAGAGACCGAGCGGCTGGTGACGCGCCGGGTGGGTGCCGGGACCTTCGTCAACTTCCGGCCCCAGGGCGATACCGAAGATATCGCCGAGCTCACCAGCCCGCTGGAGCTGATCGAGGTCCGCCTGGGCATCGAGCCCAATATGGTGCGGCTCGCGGTGCTGAACGCGACCGCCCGGGACATCGAGCGGCTGACGGCCGCCATGGGTCGGATGGAGGAATCGAGCGGGGACAGTGAGAGCTTCACCCTCTGGGACGAGGAATTCCACCAGCTGATCGCCGAGGCGACGCGCAACCCCCTCATGGTCTGGGTCTATCGCCAGATCAACGCCGTGCGCACGCACAGCCAGTGGAACGCCATGAAGGACAAGGTGCTGACGCCCGAGCGGATCGCCGAATACAACCAGCAGCACACCGCCCTCTACGAGGCGATCCGCACCCGCGACATCGAGGCGGCGGTGGCCATCGTCACCAATCACCTCCACTACGCGCGGCGCCAGCTCATGGGGGCGAATTCGGAGTAGGCCGCCCTAGAGAGCCTCGGGCGCCGTCAGGGCGGCGGAGCAGGCGGAGGGTGGAGCGCGTAGGTCGAATGAACAAAGGGCGGCGGGTCGTCATCGTCGCCCATGCGCTGCAAGATCCCGGCAACGGTCTCCTTCGGCACGCAGACGACCTTGAGGTATTGGTCCTTTTCCAGCTGAGGCGCCAGAGCCGATTGCGCGACGAGCGCTTCGCTGTTCATCAGGCATTCGATGGGAGTGTTGGCGTCCAGCCCCACCAGCATATCGGTCGCAGTGTCGATGTTGCAGTCGGGCTTCGCGAGCACAGCCGAGCAGATCAGGATAAGCGCAGTAATCCCCGGTTGCATATTGGGTCCCCCGCCGATCATTGGTTGATCGGTGTTTGCCCCAAGCAATCGAAACTTTAGTGGGGTTTCCGATTCGCTCACAATGGTTAATGCAAATTTTGCAGCAAACTTCCACTAAAGTATTAAGCGAGCAGACCCAGAGCCACCTGTCCTGGGGCGGTCAGGCGCATTCGCTTCCTGGATTTGATCCACGTCAAGGCGCAGCCCGCCTCCAACATCGAACATAGTCTTTGGCTGCATTTCGCGGAGCCGGCACGCTATCTCGGGCTGTCAAGTGCGTGCACAATCCATGCCCAAGGAACAGGCCAACCGAGCTGCGTGATTGCCTTGACCCACTTCACTCCTTTCGCCGCTCTCGCCGGCGGAGCCATGATTGGGCTCGCCGCGCTGCTGTTGGCCTTGTTCAACGGTCGCGTTGCCGGCATCAGCGGCATCATCGGCGGGGGCCTGCGGGCGCCGCCGGATGATCTCGGCTGGCGGCTCGCCTTTCTCGCGGGCCTTGTCCTCGCGCCCCTGATCTATAGAACGACGGTTGGCATCATCGGGCCGATCACCGTCACGAGCTCATCTGCCATCCTCGTGCTGGGCGGCCTGCTGGTGGGCTTCGGCACGCGGCTCGGCAATGGCTGCACCAGCGGCCATGGTGTCTGCGGCATCGCCCGGCTCTCGCCGCGCAGCCTCGCAGCAACCGCCATCTTCATGCTCTCGGCAGCCGCGACGGTGTTCGTGCTGCGCCATGTGATCGGGGGTTGAAATTGCTCGCAATCGGAATGGCACTGGCCGCCGGCATCGTCTTTGGTCTTGGCCTCATCGTGTCGCAAATGGTGAATCCCGCCAAAATATTGAACTTCCTCGATGTCTTCGGCAGCTGGGATCCGAGCCTGGCCCTGGTGATGGTCGGGGCCATTCCGGTGGCAGCGGCGGGTTACGCGCTCACCGGGCGCATGAGGCGGCCACTGGCAGCGCCGAAGTTTCGGCTGCCACAGCAGACACGATTGGATCGAGAGCTCCTGCTCGGCGCTGCGCTTTTCGGGATCGGCTGGGGTGCTGTCGGCTATTGTCCGGGCCCCGCCATCGTCTCCTTGGGGATGGGTCAGCCCGCGGCGGTGCCATTCGTTCTGGCCATGCTTGCCGGCATGGGCATTTACGAGCTGGTGCAGCTCATCACCCGTCGCAAGAGCATCTCCGAGGCGTGAGGGCGGCAGCCGCCAGCAGCGGATTCACGGTTCGATCCACTTCTTTGCTGCTCGTTCACGCCTGGCGCCCCGCGCCGTCATGCCAGGCCCGGCCGACCAAGGTGATCACCTTCAGGGATTCCTCAGCGCCATCGGCCGCTCCCTTCTCGAAGTCTCCGTCGACGCGGCCCATTTGATTGGTGATATGCGCAAAGCAGAGCACCGAGCGTTGCCGTGCGGCAGCGAAGGCATAGAGGGCCGCCGCCTCCATTTCCACCGCGAGGATTCCGGCCGAGCGCGCCGCCTCGATCGCCTCGCCGGTCTCGCGGAAGGGCGCATCCGTCGTCCAAGCGGCACCGGTCTGAACCGGCGTGCCGGCGGCGGCGAGTGATGTCTCGGCGAGACGGACCAGCCGCTCATCCGCCCGGCTGTAGTCGGAGGATGGCAGATAGTGATAGCTGGTCCCCTCGTCGCGCAGGGCGCGGTCGATAATGATGAAATAGGGCGGCTCGCGCACCGGCGTGACCTGGCCAGCCGAGGTCACGCTGATGAGCAGCCTGCAGCCGGAGGCGAAGAGCTCTTCGGCCACCAGCACCGCGAAGGAGGCGCCCACCGCGCAATCGATGATGCCATAGGCAAGCCCCGCCTGCTCGAAGCCATGGAGGTCGGTGTGATAGCAGGCCCATCGCGGAAGACGGCGCGCGTGTCCCGTCGCCAGGAGATGGCGCAGGATGTCGCCATCGGGATCGAGGACGCAGATATCGGGAACCATACCAACGCCGATCTTCTTCTGCCGGCGTGCCTCCCGCAGCAAGGCGTCGGGGGTGAAGACCGACGGCTCCTGGTGATGCTTGTGGCGGAGGATCGGCGGCCCGTCTCCCACATCGTCGTCTTTTGACTCTGTCATCCGCTCTGCCCTATCCGCATCGGAGAGCATCCTATGGCCTTCGCCGGTTCATGGCGACGACCGACCGCAGCCTCGCATCGAGTTGACTTGACCCTCCAGAGCCCCCCATGCAATTGGACGATGTCTCTGGCGTTGGGGAAACAATCTTAGCTCGGCGATACGCAAGCGGCGCGGCTTCGGCTCTCGGTTGGCGCTGCAACGTCGAGGTGACGGCTGGCCGGACCAATCTGGTCGAAAACGCTGATGTACAGGCTCATCGATCCGCAAGCGCGATGGAGGAGAGAGGACGGGCTGACCGCCTTCGCCCTGATGGCCAAGGCCCCCAGGGTCGGGCGGGTGAAGACGCGCCTGATTCCGCCGCTGAGCCCGGAGGATGCCGCAGAACTCAGCCGATGCTTCATCCGCGACATGGCGGAAAATGTTGCAGAGATCGCCCGATCCCAGCGGGGCGTGGGCATCGTCGCCTTCACCCCGCCCGATGATGCGGCGGCCTTCGACGGCCTGCTGCCGCCGGGCTTCCATCTCTTGGCGCAGCGCGGCGCTGATCTCGGCGAGCGCCTGCTGCATGGGGCCGAGGATCTGCTCGCCGCCGGCTTCGCCGCCCTTTGCCTGATCAATGCCGACAGCCCCTCTCTGCCGCCGGCTCGCCTCGCCGAGGCGACGCAGCTGCTGCGCCAGCCCGGCGACCGGGTCGTGCTGGGAGAGGCGGATGACGGCGGCTATTATCTGATCGGGCTGAAGCGGGCGCATGCGCATCTGTTCCACCGCATCGACTGGAGCACCTCGCGCGTCTTCCATCAGTCCCTCGAGCGGGCAAGCGAGATCGGATTGGAGGTCGCGCGGCTGGAGCGCTGGTACGACATCGATGACGGGGCGACCATGGCGCGGCTCCATGCGGAGGTTGCGATGACCCCTCCCGCCACGCAGCATCCGGGGTCGGCCTTTGCCGCGCCCGCGACGAGCAGGTTCCTTCGCGACCTCGTCGCGCGCAGTGCGAGCCTGCGGGACCTTCTCGCCGCAAGCTCCCAGGAGGCCGCAGAGCGTTGAGGCTGGCGCCGCGCAGGGGGCTTCTCTACGCGATGGGCGGCGGGCTCATCCTGCTGACGCTTCTCGGGCTCCATCTGCAGAGCCGGAAGGATCTGGACAGCCTGATCCTGATCGCCCTGATCCAGGGAGCCCTCTATCTCGCCGCGGTCTTCTGCATCGCCCAGGGTGAATGGCGGGGCCGGCTGGTTCCCTTCATTCTGGTGGTCGCGCTCGCTCTCCGCCTCGGGCCCCTCCTCGCCCCGCCCGCGCTCTCGACGGATATCTACCGCTATGTCTGGGATGGCCGGGTCCA
>DATFRE010000011.1:0-5709 GCA_035263545.1 Dongiaceae bacterium | reverse complement strand
TCCTTCACCTCGAGGTCGATCCCGCTCAGGATCTCGACCGGGCCGAAGGATTTCGAGATGCCGCGGAGCTGGACGTCGGGCATGACTATTTTACCGCACCGGCTGTGAGTCCGCGCACGAGCTGGCGCGAGAACAGGATGTAGAGAATAAGGACCGGCGCGATTGCCAAGGTGAGCGAGGCAATCACCGCGTTCCAATCGATGACATATTGGCCGATGAACTGCTGCACGCCCAGCGTGATGGTCTGCTTGCCATTGCCCGGTGCCAGGATCAGGGGAAACCAGAGGTCGTTCCAGATCGGCACGATGGTGAAGACAGCGACCGTGGCCACCGCCGGGCGCAGCAGGGGCAAGATCACGCTCCAGAAGATGTGGTACTCCCCGATCCCATCGCAGCGCGCGGCATCGCGCAGGTCGCGGGGGATCTGCTGGATGAACTCGGCCAGCAGGATGATGGCAAGCGGCAGGCCCTGGGCCGTATAGACCAGGATCAGCGCCGTCAGCGTGTTCACCAGGTTCAGATCGACCATGAGCTGGAGGATGCTGACGCTGCCGAGGCGGATCGGCACCATCACGCCGATGGCCATGTAGAGGCCGAGCAGCGCATTGCCCCGGAATCTGTATTCGGTCAGCGCCCAGGCGGCCATGGATCCTGCGGCCAGGACCAGCGCCACGCTGCCGATGGTGACCGTGAGGCTGTTGAGGAAGTAGAGGCCGAAATCGGATTTGGCCAGGACCTTGTCGAAGCCGATGAGGGAGAAGGTCTTCGCGGTGGGCAGCGCCAGGGGCTCGTTGAAGATGGCGCGCCGGCTCTTGAAGGCGTTGACCAGGATCAGGAGGATCGGGCCGATCGCCACCAGCGTATAGAAGAGAAGCGCGCCATGGACGGCGATGCGCCCCAGCCGCGGCCTTGCGATCGGCCGGGTCATAGCGCGTAGCGCTGCATGCGGCGCTGAACCCCGAAGAGGTAGATCATCACCCCGACCAGGATGATGAGGAACATCATGGTGGCGACCGCCGCCCCCATGGTGGGGTTGCCGAGTTGGAGTTGATAGCCGAAGAAGGTCCGATAGAAGAAGGTACCCATGATGTCGCTGGCGAAGTTCGGACCGGCCAGCGTCCCCTTCACCGCATAGATCAGGTCGAAGGCGTTGAAGTTGCCGACGAAGGTCAGGATGGCGACGAGGCCGATGGTGGGTAGGATCAGCGGCAGCTTCACATAGAAGAAGACGTGGAGGTGATTGGCGCCGTCCACCGTCGCCGCATCCACGAGATCCTCGGGGATGTTCAGCAGCGCGGCATAGATCAGCATCATCGGTATGCCGACGAACTGCCAGACCGAGATGAGGGAGATGGTCACCAGCGCCGTGCTTTCCTGGCCGAGCCAGGGGGCGAAGAGCTGCGGCAGGCCGATCGCCCGGAGGAAGCCCTCGGACACGCCCCAGAGCGGGCTCAGGATGAGCTGCCAGACGAAGCCGATAATGACGACGGAGAGCATGGTCGGCAGGAAGATGAGGGTGCGGTAGATATTGCGCCCGAAGAGCTTGGGCAGGCTCAGCATGGCGGCGAGAGCGATCCCGATGATGTTCTGCACCGTCACATGGATGACGAAGAAGATCAGGTTGTTGAGCAGGGCGTTGCGGAACTGGTCGGCCCAGACCGGGAGGCTGAAGAGATCGATGAAATTGGCGAGCCCGGCGAAATGGGCGATGCCATGCTCGTCCTGGGTATAGAGCGCGTAGCGGATGGTATCGAGCAGGGGATAGATGGAGAAGACCGTGTAGATGAGTGCCGCCGGCGCCAGGAACACCAGGATATGGCTCCAGGGCCGGCGGCGCTCTGACGCAGTCTGCTCGGCAAGGCTCACATCACCCCCCACCCAGGCCCTCCCCCGCAAGGGGGGAGGGGAATCGATGCTGTCGTCGCCAGCATCTCCTATTGCTTATGCGGCGCGTACCAGCTCGCCAGACCGTCTTCGAGGTTCTTGGCGCCCGCCTCGGGCGTCATGGTGCCGTTGATCACCTGGGAGCTCACATTCCAGAGCTCGTTCTCGAGATTGGGATTTCCGCGGGAGAGGATCTGATAGGAGTTGCGGATCGTGCTCTCGCAGGTATCGCGCCAGGAGAGGAAGGTCTTGGCCACCGGGTCCTTCACCTCGACCTTGGCATTGGAGAGGGAGAAGAAGCCGGGCAGGCTGTTGGAATAGAGGTCGGCGAATTCCGACGAGGCGAGCCAGGAGATGAAGGTCTTCGCCGCATCGACATTGGGCGACTTCGCGTTGATGCCCATGGCGATGTCGGTATGGTCGCTGATGTAGCACTTCGACGCGCCCTCGGGCAGCGGCGGCGGGAAGGCGCTGAAGGCGAAGTCCGCCTGCTTGCGGAAGATCGGGATGTCCCAGGAGCCCGCCGGATAGATGGCGGCGCGGCCGAGGGCAAAGAGGTTCTGGCTGTCCGAGTATTTCTGCGCCTTGTAGCCATTGCCCATATAGGGGCCCCAGCTCGCGAGCTCGGTCAGATCGGCGACATAGGGCGCGTCGGTGAACTTGGCCTTGCCGTCGATCAAGGCCTTGCGGCCCTCCTCGCCATGCCAGTAGTTCGGACCGATGTTCTGGAAGCCCATGGTGGCGGCCTCCCACTGATCGGCGGTGCCCATGTCGATGGGGGTGTAGCGGCCATCGGCCTTGATCTTGTCGAGGATCTGGTGGAATTCCGCCATGGTCTTGGGCGGCGTCAGGCCCAGCTCCTTGAAGATCTCCTCGTTGTAGATGAAGCCATGGATGACCGAGGCCATGGGCATGCAGAAGGTGGTCTTGCCGTCATCGGTCTGCCAGGCGCTCTTGGCGACGGGGGAGAAGTTCTCGATCCCCTTGATGTCGTCGACGGCGACGAGCTGGCCCTTCTTGTAGAGCTCGAGGGAGGCGTCGAAAGGCCGGCAGGTGATGAGATCGCCCGCGGTGCCGCCGGCAAGCCGCGCATTCAGGGCGGCGTTGTATTCCGTCGGCGGCGTCGGCTTGAACACGACCTTGATGTTCGGATATTTGGCGTTGAAGGCGGGAATGATGGTGCCGTTCCAGATATCCGCATCGTCACTGCGCCAGCTCTCGATGGTGAGGTTCTGGGCGCTGGCGGCTGGAATGCTGACCAGCTGGGCGCCGCCGGCCGCGAGCGCCGCCGTCGCAAGCAGGCTGCGCAAGAGTCTGCCAAAGATCGGTGTCGAGCGTGACGTCATGGGCTCTTCTCCCTGTCTGGAGGTTATGAAGCTCCGGACCGCGCGCGGTCGGCGAGCGATCCGAGAGCGATGCGCAGATTGCCGCCGGCTTCCGTCAGCAGGCGGTCCGCGTCGTCCGGCCGGGCGCCCTTCAGGAGAAGGGCGGCCGTCTTCACGTGATCGGCCGAGCGCAGCAGCGCCGCGGCCGCAGCTTCCCGGCCGCAGCCGGTGATCTCCATCAGCATGGCGACCGCGCGGTCGCGCAGCTTGGCGTTCTCCACCCTGAGATCCACCATCAGCCCGTCATGGACATGGCCGAGGCGGATCATCGCAAGCGTCGTCAGCAGATTGAGCGCCGCCTTCTCCGCCGTCCCGGCGCCCATGCGGGTCGAGCCATTGATGACCTCCGCACCGCTGTCCAGCAGGATCGGGTGATCGCTCTCCGCCAGAAGCGGGGTCTCGGGATTGTTGGCGACGCCGATGGTGAGCGCGCCGGCCGCCCGCGCGGCCCGCGCCACGGCGAGGGTGAAGGCGGTGGAACCGCTGGCCGCTACGGCGATCACCACATCGCCCGGCATCGGTGCCAGCGCTGCGATCCGCGCCTCGGCGGCCGCTGAGTCATCCTCGGCGGCGCCATTGCCACCGAGCGCCAGGCTCTCGCCGCCCGCCAGCAGCAAAGCGATGCGGGCATCGGGAAAGCTGAAGGTCGGGCCGAGCTCCATGCCCTCGATGCAGGCGAGCCGGCCGGCGGAGCCGGCGCCGGCGAAGACGAGGCGGGCCTGCGGCTGGGCAAGGCGCTCGGCCATGGCGCGCGCCGCGGCGGCGATGGCGGGCAGGGCAGGACGCAGACAATCCACGGCACGCCGCTGGCCTTCCCAGAGCGCGTCGAGCACATCCCCGTCGGGCCAGATATCGAGCCCACGATAGCGATGATTGATCCCCTCGGTCCGATTCATCGGGAAGGGTTTCCTCGCCAAGTGATATTAGAGTGGTATCATAGGCACGATCTGAGAAGGTGGTCAACCATTCTGGGCCAGAGCCCGCGACAAGCCGCTGGGTAAGAATGTGAAATAACAATATTCCCGCGTGTTTTCAATATATTGCGCTAAATTGGTTGCACCACGAGGTCGCCTTGAGACCGGGAGATCGGTGGCAAGCCTTCCCAGTCTCGCAATTTGGTCTTAAAGTGGACTTATGCACAGCTCGTCCCCAGCGCTGTTCCTGGGCGTCGATGGCGGGGCCACCCGCTCGCGGGCGCGCATCCGCGATGGCGAGGGCCGGCTTCTGGGGGAAGGGGAGGCGGGGCCCGCCAATACCCGCCTCGGCCTCACCCAGACCCTCAGCGAGGTGCTGAGCGCGGCGCGGGGTGCCGCAGCCGCGGCAGGGCTCGGCGATCTCGCCTGCCTTCATGCCGGGCTCGGGCTTGCCGGCGCCACCGGCCCCGAGGAGGTGGAGCGGATCCTCGCCGAGCCTCTGCCTTTCGCCTCGACGGTTGTCGATACCGATGCCTATGCCGCCTGGCTCGGCGCCTGCGGCGGCAAGGATGGCGCCATCCTGATCGTCGGCACAGGCTCCTGCGGCCTCGCGGTGGTGGATGGCCAGCGCATCAATGTCGGCGGCTGGGGCGATGTCGTCTCCGACGATGGCAGCGCCAATGCCATCGGCCGTGCCGCCCTGCGCCGCGCGCTCTGGACCCTCGAGGGGCTCGCGCCTCCGGGGTCGCTGGCCGAGGCGATCCTCGCCCGCTTCGAGCGCGATCCGGAGAAGATGGTTGCCTGGGCCATGGCGGCGACCAAGACCGATTTCGCCACCTTCACTCCGCTGGTCTTCGAGCATGCCGCCCGGCGCGATGCCCTGGCGCTGGCGCTGGTGGAGGAGGCGGCCACCCATATCGCCCGAATGGCCGGCCGGCTCCTCGATTGCGGCACGCCCTCCGTCGCTCTCATCGGCGGGCTCGCGGAGCCCATCGCGCCCTGGCTGCCGCCGCCCTTGCGCGCGCGGCTGACGCCGCCTCTGGCCGATGCCGCCGATGGCGCGATCCTGATGGCGCGCCGCGCCGTGGAGCAGACGTCATGACCGCGCTCGCCCAGCTCATGCGCGCGGCGAGTGTCGATGAGTCGAAGCCGACGCCGCTCTATCTCCAGCTCCAGCAGGCGATCCGTCAGGCCATGCAGAGCGGCGCGCTCAAGGCCGATGAGGCGCTGCCCAGCGAGCGCGATCTGGCGCGCGAGCTCGGCATCTCCCGGGTCACGGTGCGCAAGGCCATCGCCGGGCTGGTGGAGAGCGGGCTGCTGGTGCAGCGCTGGGGCTCCGGCACCTTCATGGCCGCGCGCATGCATGCGGAGCAGCCGCTTTCGCGCCTTTCCAGCTTCACCGATGATATGCGGAACCGGGGCCTCGCCCCCTCGGCCCGCTTCCTCCATCGCGCCACCGGCCCGGTCTCGCCCAAGGAGGCCATGGCGCTCTCGCTCTCGCCGGCCGAGACGGTGAGCCGCATCCA
>DATFRE010000010.1:0-9582 GCA_035263545.1 Dongiaceae bacterium | reverse complement strand
TGGCGGCGCGGCGACCTCAAGGCCGCGATGGGGATCAACGAGCGGCTGACGCCGCTGCATGAGGCCCTATTCTGCGAATCGAGCCCGGGGCCGGTGAAATACGCGGCCAGCCTCCTCGGCCATTGCCAGGCGGATCTGCGCCTGCCGCTCTGCGAGATCGCAGACGCGAGCAAGCAGAAGGTGCAGCAGGCACTCGCCTCCGCCGGGCTCGTGAACTGAGCGCAAGCTGAGAGGGCGGCGGCCGCCATGGCCGAGGCAGAATCCAAGACCGTCGCCCAGAACCGCAAGGCGCGGCACAACTACTTCATCGAGGAGACGCTGGAGGCGGGGCTGATGCTCGTCGGCAGCGAGGTGAAGTCGCTGCGCGGCGGACGGGCCAGCATCGCCGAGGCCTTCGCCGCCGAGAAGGAAGGCGAGCTCTATCTCATCAACGCCAACATCCCGGAATACGAATCGGCCAACCGCTTCAACCACGCGCCGAAGCGCCCGCGCAAGCTCCTGCTGCGCAAGCGCGAGGTCGAGCGCCTGCGCGGGCGCATCAACCGCGAGGGCATGACCGTGGTGCCGCTCTCGATCTATTTCAACAAGCGCGGCATCGCCAAATGCCAGCTCGGCATCGCCAAGGGCAAGCGCATGGTCGACAAGCGCGAGACCATCAAGGAGCGCGACTGGCAGCGCGAGCAGGCGCGGGTGCTCCGGGAGCGGAACCGGTAGGCGCTCTTCCCTAGGCCGTCCTGGCCGTGCTCAACGGGGTCGCGTCATCACCATGCCGTCATGGCCGGGCGAAGTCCCGGCCATCCACGTCAGATCGGCAAGAACCAGCACGGATGGCGAGCCCCGTTCTCTCCGTCGTCATGGTCGGCGAAGGCCGACCATCCACGAGTTTGTCTGCCGCTTATGACGGAATTCGACCATGTTTTGCCGGCTTTTCCACACGCGGAGGTGCCCCAAGACGTGGATGCTCGGGACAAGCCCGAGCATGACGATGGGTGTGTCGATCCGGCAACCGGCTGTCCCCCCGCGCGGAGGCTCTATATAGAAGGAGGCCATGAGCCTCTTCAGCCGGATCGTCATCGTCTCCCTTCTGGGGCTCGCCGTCACATCCTCCAACATGATCGGCGCGGCGATCGGGCTCTATCTCAGGCCGTCGAAGCGCCTGCTCAGCTGCATCCTCGCCTTTGCCGCCGGCGCCCTGATCACGGCACTCGCCGTCGAGCTCGGCTATGAAAGCGCCCTTCACCTGCACAGCCTCGCCTTCACCACCGGGGCCGCCTGGCTCTTCGTCGGCGGCGGCTTTGCGGTCGGTGCGATCTTCTATTACGTCATCGCGCTCTTCCTCGAGGATGAAGGGGCGGCGATCCGCTTTCCGACCCGCTTCCGGGAATATGCGAGCCGGCGTCAGCAGAAGGACACGGCCGAGATCATCAAACTGCTCGCCCAGGGCGAGCTCCTGCGCCACCTCCCGCCCGAGGATATCTCCGAGCTCCTGCCGCTCATCTCCCGCCGCAGCCTGAAGCCCGATGAGATCGTCTTCCGGGCCGGCGAGGAGGGCGATTGCCTCTATATCGTCGTCCGCGGCAAGGTCGAGGTCATCGAGGGCGGCGGGGCCGACTGCCACTCGCTGGCGGAGCTGGGCCCGGGCCAGGCCTTCGGGGAAATGGCGCTCCTGAGCGGCGCGCCGCGGACGGCGACGATCCGTGCCGCCATGCCCACGGATCTGCTGGCCATCCGGCGCGAGGATTTCCTCAGGCTCATGGCGCAGGACGCACAGCTCGCGGCCTCCGCCCGGCGCCTCAGCAACGAGCGCGCCATCCGAAATCTCAGCGCCGGCGGACGATATCGCGATGTCTGGATCCGGGTGGCCCGTGACAGCCTGGGCCCGGTGAGCCCCCAGGAATCCGACCGCCTCCTCGCCGAGGCCGCCAAGGGCGCAGGCCTGGCGATCGTCTTCGGCAATATCCTCGATACCATCCCGGGTTGTCTCGTCATCGGCGCCAAGTTCGCCGGCCTCTCGAACCTGTCGGTGACTCTGATCCTCGGCATGTTCCTGGGCGGCATTCCGGAAGCCGCGGCGAGCGGCGCCATGCTGCGCCGGGCCGGCTACCGGCCGCAGACGGTCTTCCTGCTGTGGTCGACCGTTCTGGTCGCCGGCGTGGTCGCGGCGGCGCTCGGCAAGGCCCTTCTGGGCGGCACCGATTCGCTGAGCGCCATCTTCTTTCAGGCCGTCGCCGGCGGCGCGGTTCTTGCCCTCATCGCCCATGCGATGATCCCCGAGGCGATCGACGAGGCGGGCTCGCTCATCGTCCTTCCGACGGTCGCGGGATTCCTCGCGGCCCTCTACCCGGCGCTGGCGGAATCCTTTACTTCCTGACCGAGGCGGACCTTGAGTGCCGCGACCACCGCCTCGAACATCGCAGTGGTGAGCCGGCCGGTATTGGTGTTGTAGCGCGAGCAGTGATAGCTGTCGGCCAGTAGCAGCCCGCCCTCCAGCTCATGCAGCGCCCCATGCTTGAAGGGCCGGCGCGACAGGCGCTCGCCGAGGGCGGCGAGCGTGCTGGCATGGGCGATGGCGCCCAGTGCCATGATCGCTGCAAGCCGGGGCATGCCAGCGATCTCGCCAGCGAGGAAGGGACGGCAGCTCGCGATCTCCGAGGGGGTCGGCTTGTTCTCCGGCGGCACGCAGCGCACCGCATTGGTGACGCGGCAGTCGATGAGGCGGAAGCCGTCATCGGCGCTGCGGCCATAGGCGCCCTCGGCAAAGCCGAATTTCCTGAGCGTCTCATAGAGCAGATCGCCGGCGTAATCGCCGGTGAAGGGACGGCCGGTGCGGTTGGCCCCCTTGAGGCCGGGCGCGAGGCCGACGACGAGCAGCCTTGCGCTCGCCGGGCCGAAGCTCGGCACCGGCGCGTTGTGCCAGCCGGGCTCGCTTTCCCGGTTTTTCTGCCGGAAGGCGACCAGCCGCGGACAGGTCGGGCAATCGCGACCCGGCCGATCAGGCGCCGGGCCCGCCTTCGCGGGCGCCGGCGGTGAAGTGCTGCTCACGCGGTCTCGGCGAGATCGGCGTCCGGATCGGCCGGGGTCGCCCGCGGATGATGGGTGCGGGCGATGCTGTCCGCCAGCTCGCCCAGCTCGATGAAATTGTCGGCCTGGCGGCGGAGCTCGTCGGCCACCATGGGCGGCTGGGAGCGGATGGTGCTCACCACCGAGACCCTGACGCCCTTGCGCTGCACCGCCTCGACCAGGCGGCGGAAATCGCCGTCGCCAGAGAACAAGACCACGTGATCCAGATGCGGCGCCATCTCCAGCACGTCGATGGCGAGCTCGATATCCATATTGCCCTTGAGCTTGCGCCGGCCGGTGGAGTCCGTGAACTCCTTGGTCGGCTTGGTCACCATGGTGTAACCGTTGTAGTCGAGCCAATCGACCAGTGGGCGCAGAGGGGAGTACTCCTGGTCCTCCACCAGGGCCGTATAGTAAAAGGCCCGCACCAGATGGCAGTCCTCGCTGAACAGCGCCAGAAGGCGCTTGTAGTCGATGTCGAAGCCGAGAGAACGGGCCGCCGCATAAAGATTCGCGCCGTCGATGAAAATTCCGACGCGTTCACCGGGATAGAACCTTAATTTCATCATGGTCCTCGCAATGATCACTTCGCCCCGATGGCCATGGAAGGCCGCCAGGGCCCTGAACTGTCAAGCTTTTCGAACGGTTAGGTCGCCGTGCCGGGCTAGTCTTGAATCAATAAACGGCCCGTCGAGTCTTGACACCTGCATCGGCTGTCAATCAATGCCGATACCATGACCAATGGTGTGAGCACGGTGGAAAAACAAGGGCCTCAATCGGCGGGCCCCATCCTGATCGGGCTGGGGGCCAACCTGCCGAGCCCGGAGCATGGACCGCCGGTCGCGACCCTCAAGGCGGCGCTCGCGGCGCTGGCGGGGCGGGGGCTTCGCATCCGCGCCCGCTCGCGCTGGTGGGAGAGCGCGCCGGTGCCCATCTCCGACCAGCCCTGGTACGTCAATGGCGTGATCGAGGTCGAGACGGGCCTCGCGCCCGAGGCGCTACTCACCCTGCTCCATGAGGTGGAGGCCGGCTTCGGACGGCTGCGCTCGGTCCCCAACGCGCCGCGGATCCTCGATCTCGACCTCCTGGCCTACGGCTCGCTGGTACGCGAGGGCCCCGCACCACCGGTGCTGCCCCATCCGCGGATGGCGGAGCGCGCCTTCGTCCTCCAGCCGCTGGCGGAGATCCTGCCGGGCTGGCGCCACCCGGCAACCGGGCTCGGCCTGCCTCAGCTCATCTCCCGCCTCTCCCCCGAGCAGATCGTTCGACCGCTTCCGCACTCCGCGCCAAGTGGTTGAACCTGCTTGATTTGCTGCAGACGCGCCCATATATTGTCAGTTCGTCCTCAATTTGCCGGGGCGGATTCCGCCCGGCCTCACGGGAGATATCATGGCGCGCGTTACGGTCGAAGACTGCGTATTGAAGGTGCCCAATCGTTTCGATCTGGTGATGGTGGCAGCACAGCGGGCGCGGGACATCGCCGCCGGCGGCCAGCTCACCCTCGAGCGCGACAACGACAAGAATCCGGTGGTGGCGCTGCGCGAGATCGCCGATGAGACGATCGATCTCGAGGGGCTGCGCAACAACCTGGTCCAGGGCCTGCAGCGCCATGTGGAGAAGGACGAGCCCGAGGAAGAGGGCGGCTTCGGTGCCGAGACCGCCGACCTCCTGGGCGAGATGATCCAGGCGCAGGAGAAGGATGCGACCGAGGCGGGCCTCAGCGTTGACGGCGAGTTCCAGGACGAGCCGGGTGCCGATGAGGAAGACGCCACGGAGGCGAGATAGGCCGCCGCCCTCACATCCATCGCGTTCAGCGCCTGCCGGGGGCGAGGAGTCCCCTGGCGGTCCGCCGGGCTGGTGGCCCGCATGGCGCCCAGGTATGCCAATCGGCCGCGGAGCAGCCGGGGGCAGGTGTGAGGTGAGGGCATGATCCGGCAGTTCGAATTGGTCGAGCGGGTCAAGGCCTATGACCCCGCGGCCGATGAGGACGCGCTGAATCGCGCCTATGTCTTCGCCATGAAGGCCCATGGCTCCCAGAGCCGGGCCTCGGGCGATCCCTATTTCTCCCATCCCTTGGGCGTGGCCGAGCTGCTGGCGCGCATGAAGCTCGACAGCGCCTCCATCGTCACCGGTCTGCTCCACGACACGGTCGAGGACACCGACGCGACGCTGGAGCAGATCGAGCAGCTCTTCGGCAAGGAGGTGGCGCGCCTCGTCGACGGGGTCACCAAGCTCTCCCGCATCGAGCTCCAGTCGGACCACACCAAGCATGCGGAGAACTTCCGCAAGCTCGTGCTCGCCATGTCGGCGGATATCCGGGTCCTGCTGGTCAAGCTCGCCGACCGTCTGCACAACATGCAGACGCTGAACTTCATCAAGGATGTCGACAAGCGCCGGCGCATCGCGCTGGAGACGCTGGAAATCTATGCCCCGCTCGCGGAGCGCATGGGCATGCAGCAGATGAAGGACGAGCTGGAGAACCTCTCCTTCGCCGAGCTTTACCCCGACGCCCGGGAATCCATCGCCCAGCGCCTGAAATATTTGCGCGAGCAGGGCGGCGAGATCGTGCCGCGCATCATCGCCGAGCTGAAGCGTACGCTGGACGCCGCCGGCATCGAAGCCTGGATCTCCGGCCGCGAGAAGACGCCCTATTCGATCTGGCGCAAGATGCAGCGCAAGAATATCGGCTTCGAGCAGCTCTCCGACATCATGGCCTTCCGCATCGTCGTGCCCGACGTCGCGGCCTGCTACCAGACCCTCGGCGTGCTCCACAGCACCTATTCCATGGTGCCGGGCCGCTTCAAGGACTACATCAGCACGCCCAAGCCCAACAATTACCGCTCGCTCCACACCGGCGTCATCGGGCCGGAGCGCCAGCGCATCGAGGTCCAGATCCGCACCCGCGAGATGCATGAGGTGTCGGAGCTGGGCGTGGCGGCGCATTGGCGCTGGAAGCAGGAGGCGCCGCAGCTCGACGGCCGCCAGTACCGGTGGCTGCGCGAGCTGCTGGACATTCTGGAGCATGCGGCGGGACCCGAAGAGTTCCTGGAGCACACCAAGCTCGAGATGTTCCAGGACCAGGTCTTCTGCTTCACCCCCAAAGGCGATCTGATCGCGCTGCCCCGCGGCGCCACCCCGGTCGACTTCGCCTATGCGGTCCACAGCCAGGTCGGCGACCGGACCGTGGGCGCCAAGATCAACGGCCGCATGGCCCCGCTGCGCACCCAGCTCCAGAACGGCGACCAGGTGGAGATCGTCACCTCGCGCAACCAAACGCCGTCGCCTACCTGGGAGCGCTTCGTCGTCACCGGCAAGGCCCGGGCCTGTATCCGCCGCTTCATCCGCACCCAGCAGCGGGCACAATATCTGGAGCTCGGCCGCTCGATCCTGAGCAAGGACTTTCGCCATGACGGCCATGACTGGAGCGAGAAGGCCCTCGACGGCGCGCTCAAGAAGCTGAAATACGACACCGTCGACGAGCTGCTGGTGGCCGTCGGTGCGGGCAACCTCACCGGCCGCGAGGTGATCCACGCGGTCTTCCCGGGCGTGAAAACCCCCGCAACCACCGATGGCGCCGCCCCGCCGGTGCCCAAGCGTCCCCGGGCGGCACGCAAGCCCCAGACCAAGGAGGGGTTGGCCGTCCCCATCACGGGGCTCATTCCCGGCATGGCCATCAACTTCGCCGGGTGCTGTCATCCCCTGCCGGGCGACCGCATTGTCGGCATCGTCACCACCGGCAAGGGGGTGACGATCCACACCATCGACTGCGAGACTCTGGAGAGCTTTGCCGATCAGCCGGAGCGCTGGCTCGACGTCTCCTGGCATATGGATCCCGCGAAGGCGGACACCCACGTCGGCCGGCTCCATGTGGTCGTCGCCAACGAGCCCGGCAGCCTGGGCAGCCTCTCCACGGTGATCGGCAAGAGCGAAGGCAACATCACAAATCTCAAGATAACCAACCGCTCCGTCGACTTTTTCGAGATGATGATCGACGTCGAAGTCAAGGACGTGAAGCATCTGACCAACATCATCGCCGCCTTGCGGGCGACGCCCGCCATCAATACGGTGGAGCGCGCGCGGGGCTGACCTCGCGGACGTCCGTCGCTGGGATCGCATGTTCCGCCGCCGCCAAAAGCCATCGCTGTCTCGACGCCTGCGCGAGTTCTTCTGGCCGAGCATGGGCTTCGGCCGCTCGACCCGCTATCTCGCCCATCGCGTCGCGCGCATGCCGGGCACGCCTTCCTCCATCGCGCTCGGCTTCGCCTGCGGCATCGGGGTGATCTTCACCCCCTTCGTCGGCCTGCATCTGGTAATCGCCTTGATTGTGGCATGGGTGGTGCGGGGCAGCCCGCTCGCCGCCGCCATCGGCACGCTGGCGAGCAATCCCTGGACCATCCCGCCGATCCTGATCGGGACCTACAAGCTGGGCGCCCGCATGCTGGGGACTCACAGCCACCACCATTTGCCCCATGACGTGACCTTCTTCTACATGCTGCATCATCCGATGCAGATTCTCCTGCCCATGTCCCTCGGCTCGATTCCCATGGGATTGACGGCCGCCCTCATCACCTATTTCCCGGCGCGCTATCTGGTGAAAGGATATCAGCAGCGCCGCCACCAGCGCCGCCGCTTCGCCCGGCACCGGGTGGAGGCGGGCCCGGTCGCCGGCGAGCCGCGCGGCGAAGACAAGGAGATGCAAGGATGAATTCAGGACGGCTGAGGCTGGGGGTGAACATCGACCATGTGGCGACCATCCGCAACGCGCGCGGCGGGCGCCATCCCGATCCGGTGAGGGCCGCGCGCCTCGCCGCCAAGGCCGGGGCCGACGGAATCACCGCCCATCTCAGGGAGGATCGCCGGCACATCTCCGATCACGACATCGAGCGCCTCAGCCGCGAGATCGATCTCCCGCTCAATCTGGAGATGGCCGCGACCGAGGAGATGCTGGCGATCGCGCTTCGCCATCGCCCCCATGCGGCCTGCCTGGTGCCCGAGAAGCGGGAGGAGCGCACGACCGAGGGGGGCCTCGATGTCCGCCGCTTCCGCGATCAGCTGGCCCCCTATGTACGCCGCCTCGGCGAGGCGGGCATCCGCGTCTCCCTCTTCATCGAGCCGGATCCGGCCCAGCTCGACGCGGCGGTGGCGCTCGGCGCCCTCGTGGTCGAGCTCCATACCGGCGCTTATTGCGAAGCCGAGGGGCCGGCACAGGCCCGCCATCTGGGCCGGATCGTCGACGCGGCGGCCCGTGCCGCTACCATCGGCCTCGAATGCCATGCGGGCCATGGCCTGACCTTCGACACCGTCGCCCCGGTCGCCGCCATCTCCACCCTGGCCGAGCTCAATATCGGCCATTTTCTCGTGGGCGAGGCGATCTTCGGGGGGCTCGAAAGCGCCATCCGGCGCATGCGCGCGCTCATGGACAAGGCGCGCGCCGCGGCGGTGGGATGATTGCATGGGACGGGCTCGACCTCCGACTTTGACTCGTCATTCCCGCGTGATCTCCGGATCAAGTCCGGGGAGGAATCCAGGGTGCCAGGTCCCGTCACTGGCCCTGGATGCCCGCTTTCGCGGGCATGACGGAAAAGTGAAGACGGGGGGGACACCCCTCGTAGCTGCGGGCGAGGGCCGCGCATGATCCTCGGGATCGGGAGCGATATCATCGACATACGCCGCATCGAGCGGACGATCGAGCGGTTCGGCGACAAGTTTCTCGACCGGATCTTCACCGAGACCGAGCGGCGGAAGTCCGACCGGCGGGCCAACCGGGCAGCGAGCTATGCCAAGCGCTTCGCCGCCAAGGAGGCCTGCTCCAAGGCTCTGGGCACCGGCTTTGCCGCCGGCGTCTTCTGGCGCGACCTCGGCGTCGTCAACCTGCCTTCGGGCAAGCCGACCATGAGGCTGACCGGCGGGGCGCTGGACCGGCTGCGGGCCATCACCCCTCCAGGAATGCAGGCCCAGATTGACCTGAGCCTCACCGACGACAACCCCCAGGCGCAGGCGATCGTCATCATCTCAGCCGTGCCGCTGGCCTCCGCGGCGGGCTGATTGCCGAAATCGCCAGTTCGGCCGGCTTGACAGGGCTGGGCCGGACTGTCTTCATGCGCGCCGCGCCGGACCTTGGCGCGATATTTTTGGCCCCCCAGTGCGAACCCCGAACGATCCATGCAGCGGATTCCGCAATCTATGACCCAGAAGACCTCCGGCGGATATGTGGAGACGGTCAAGACGATCGTCTATGCCATCATCATCGCCATCGGCATCCGTACCTTCCTGTTCGAGCCCTTCCACATACCCTCGGGCTCCATGATCCCGACCCTGCTCGTGGGCGACTTCCTCTTTGTCGAGAAATACGCCTATGGCTACAGCCGGTACTCCTTTCCTTTCGGCCCGAACATCTTTTCGGGCCGGATCTTCGGCAGCGATCCCGAACGCGGCGATGTCGTCGTCTTCAAGCTGCCCAGGGACACCTCGACGGACTACATCAAGCGCATTGTCGGGCTGCCCGGCGACCGCATCCAGATG
>DATFRE010000009.1:0-3024 GCA_035263545.1 Dongiaceae bacterium | reverse complement strand
TCGAGCTTGCAGAAGAAATAGCCGTCGAGCTGGGCCGCGGCGGCGAGCAGCGGCGGCGTCGGATGCTCGCCGGCCTTGGGCTTGCCCCAGCCGACCGAGACGATGGCGCCATCCTGCTCCCTGAGGGTGAGCGGGCCCACCGGGGTATCGACGCCGAGCTCGTGAATCTCAGACATGCGAAATCTCACACATGATCCAGAGCGGCGCCGAGGCCGGCGGGATCGGTGATGGGGAGCGAGCAGGTCATGGCTTGGCAAATATAGGCCGTCGCCGCAGGGGCCGCACCATTCTTGGGTTTGGCCAGACCCTTGCCATGGGCGGGGTGGCCGGCAGGCAAGGCTTCTCCGGGTGTCAGGCGCGTGAGCACCAGATCGGGCAGCGAGTGGCGGTCGAGCGCCTCCTGGAGCGCCTGCGTATCGGGCGCCCCGGCCTCGCCGGCGATCACGACCTGCACCGCGTTCTGCAGGAAGGTCTGGGCGTTGATGAAGCTCGCCAGCGGGAAGAAGTTGCGGCCGATCTCCCCGGCGAAGGCGCCCACCAGCGCCTCGGCCCGGTCGCGATAGGCGCTCTCGCCGGTGAGGTAATAGAGCCGCGCCAGCACGCTCTCCATGGTCGCATTGCCCGAGGGCGTCGCATGGTCCACGGCGGTCTTGTTGCGCAGGATCACGTCGCGCGTATCTGCGGCGGTGAAGAAATAACCGCCGCCCGCCGCATCCCAGTAATGAGCATCCAGGATCGCGACCCAGCCCCTCGCCGCGTCGATATAGCTCTTGTCGCCCGTGGCTTCGCTGAGCGCGAGGGCGGCGCGGGACATATTGGCGTAGTCGTCGAGGGTCGCGGGATGGCGCGCCTGGCCCATGCGCCAGCTATGACGCAGCCGGCCCTCGACGGTCATCTCCCCGCGGACGAAGTCGAAGGCGGCGCATGCCGCGTCCAGCCAGCCTCTTTCATTGAAAAGCGCGCCGAGCCGGGCGAGGGCTGCGATCATCAGCCCGTTCCAATCCGCCAGCACCTTGTCGTCGAAGCCGGGCCGGATGCGCTCCGTGCGGCGCTGGAGCAGCTTCGCCCGCGCTTTCGCCAGCCGTTCTTCGGTTTCCGCGTCGGCGAGCAGCGGCCGGGCACTGCGGTTCAGGATCGTATGGCCTTCCCAATTGCCCTCGGGGCGCACGTCGTAATGCTGCTTGAACAGCGCGGCTTCGGCGCCCAGCACCTCGTCGATCTGCGCTTCCGTCCAGACGTAGAACTTTCCCTCCTCGCCTTCGCTGTCGGCGTCGAGCGCGCTGGCGAAGGCGCGCCGGCCGGCGACACCGGCGGCGGGCGTCAGCATCTCGCGGATCGCCCAGCCGCAGGTCTCGCGAATGCGCTGCTCATAGAGCGGCTCGCGGCTCTCCTGCCAGACCAGGGCCAGGAGATCGAGAAGGGCGGCGTTGTCGTAGAGCATCTTCTCGAAATGCGGCACCAGCCATTCCGCGTCGGTCGCATAGCGGGCGAAACCGCCGCCCAGGTGATCGTAGATGCCACCCTGGCACATGCGCCGGAGCGTGATCTCGACGGCCTCGCGATAGCGCGCATCTTTCGTCCGCTTCCAGGCGCGCCAGAACAACTCGAAGATCGGGGCCTGCGGGAATTTCGGCGCGCTGCCGATGCCGCCATGCTGGAGATCGACCTCCTGCAGCAGGCGATGCGCGATACGGTCCAGGATCTCGGGCCTGATGCTCGATCCCGCTGCGGGCGCCGCCATCTTGTCCAGCGCCTCCTGGATGGCAGCGACGTTCTTTGCCACCCGGTCGGGATCCTTGTGATAGGTGTCGGCGATGGCGCGCAGCACCTGGGGGAAACCGGGCCGGCCCCAGCGCTGCTCCGGTGGGAAATAGGTGCCGCCCCAGAAGGGATGGCCGTCGGGCGTCAGGAACATGGTCAGCGGCCAGCCACCTTGCTGGCCGAGCAAGGCAAGCGCCGACTGGTAGATCGCGTCGAGATCCGGGCGCTCTTCGCGGTCGACCTTGATGTTGACATAGAGTTGGTTCATGAGAGCGGCCGTGGCCTCGTTCTCGAAGCTCTCATGGGCCATGACATGGCACCAGTGGCAGGCGGCATAGCCGACGGAGAGCAGGATGGGCTTCTGCTCCGTACGGGCGCGGGCCAGCGCGTCGGGCCCCCAGGCCTGCCAGTGCACGGGATTGTCCTTGTGCTGGAGCAGATAGGGGCTCGTTTCCTGGCCCAGCCGGTTCGCGGATGAAGACATGTCGGCCATGAGGGAGAGGTGGAGGCTCTTGCGGATGCATACAAGCTGGCACAGCCGGCGGACTCAACCGTAAACTTCGGTGGAACCGATGAGGGAGCGAGCGCCATGAAGGTGAAGATCGACATCGACTGCACGCCTGAGGAAGCGCGCACCTTCTTCGGCCTGCCCGATCTGGGGCCGCTGCAGCAGGAGATGCTGAAGGCGATGCAGGAGCGGATGAAGAGCGCCATGGGGGCCATGGACCCTGAAGTGATCATGAAGGCCTGGATGCCGGGCGGCGCCTTCTGGGGTGGGGCGGGCGAGCCGCGGAAGAAGTAGTTCTGCAGAGACAATCGAAAGAGACGCAATGAGTGACCGCTCCCGGGCCGGCGATCCGCCGGCCTTCTACGAGGCGCATGTGTTCTGCTGCATCAATGAGCGGCCGCCGGGCCATCCCCGCGGCTGCTGCAAGGCCAAGGGTTCGGAAGGGCTGCGCGACTACATGAAGGTGAGGGCGAAGCAGCTTGGACTTTCCCGCGTGCGCATCAACAGCAGCGGCTGCCTCGACCGCTGCGAGCTCGGGCCGACCGTGGTGATCTATCCCGAAGGCGTCTGGTACAACATGCGGACGCGCGAAGAGGTGGACGAGATCCTGGCGTTGCATCTGATCGAAGGCGGCCGCGTCGAGCGCCTGATGCTGACGCCCGACGACAAGACGCCGCCGCAACGCTGAGAGTGACGACGAACAACGCGCCGCATTCGAAGCCTACGATCTTCGCGCCGGCAACTGCCGCGGTCCG
>DATFRE010000008.1:0-2174 GCA_035263545.1 Dongiaceae bacterium | reverse complement strand
GAAGAGCTCCAGCACCTCGCCCGGGCGCATCACATAGGCCGAGCAGACCTCTGCCACCATGCCGGCAGCGATGGTGCGCACGATGCGGCTCAACCGCTCCTCGGCGGTGCCGCCTTCCGCCATCAAGGCACGCAGGCGGCGAAGCAACAGCCGGGCGCCGGTGGTGCCGCCGCCCTGGGCCGTCATCAGTCGCCTCCCGGCTGGGCCGCGCTCTGGTGGCCCGTGCTCCGCGCAGCGAGGGCGCGCACGGCCTGGCCCACCAGCTCCTCGAGGATGGTCGCGGTGGGCTGCTCGCTCGTCACCATGCCGACGCTCTGTCCCGCCATCAGCGAGCCGCTTTCGACATCGCCATCGATGACGGCGCGACGCAACGAGCCGGCCCAGAAATGCTCGATCTCGAGGCTCGCCGCCTTCTGGTCGACCGCGCCGCTGTTGAACTTCTCGATGACGGCGCGCTGGGTCTCCAGGAAGCGCCGGGTCGCCGCATTGGCGAGGGCCCTGACTGGAATGACGGGAAATCGCGGGTCGAGCTGGATCGAGGGCACCGCGTCGCGGGCCGAGGCCCGGATGAAGGCCTGCTTGAAGCTGGGATGGGCGATCGATTCCGTGGCGCAGACGAAGCGCGTACCGAGCTGGACACCCGCTGCTCCCATCTCGAGATAGCCGGTGATCGCCTCGCCACGCCCGATGCCGCCGGCGACGAAGACCGGGACGTCATGCACCTCCGGCAGGATCTCCTGGGCAAGAACCGAGGTGGCGACGGGGCCGATATGGCCGCCCGCCTCCATGCCCTCGATCACGATCCCATCGGCGCCGGAGCGCACCAGCTTCTTGGCCAGCACCAGGGCCGGGGCGAAGCACATCAGCTTGGCCCCGCCTCGCTTCACCCGCTGCATGGCGCCGCCCGGCGGCAGGCCGCCGGCAAGCACGATATGGCCCACCTGATGGTCGAGGCAGACATCGATGAGCTGCTCGAGCTGAGGATGAAGCGTGATGAGGTTCACCCCGAAGGGCCGGCTCGTGAGCTTCTTGGTTTCGGCGATCTCGGTCGAGAGCAGATCCGGCGACATGGAGCCCGAGGCGATCACGCCGAAGCCGCCGCCATTGGAAATGGCGGAGACGAGATGGCGCTCCGACACCCAGGTCATGGCGCCGCCCATGATGGCATAGGTGCAGCCGAGGAATTGGCAGCCGCGCTGCCAGAGCCTGTCGAGGTGCCGGCGCGCCTCCCGCTCCCGCGAAATGTCGCTACTGGGCGTCAAGGCCGTAGGCTGTATGCAGGCTGCGCACCGCCAGCTCGGTATATTCCTCGGCGATCAGCACGCTGATCTTGATCTCGGAGGTGGAGATCACCTGAATGTTGATGCCCTTCTCGGCCAGGGTATGGAACATGCGCTGCGCGATTCCGGCATGGCTCCGCATGCCGACGCCGATGACCGAGACCTTGACGACATTGGGGTCGGGCTGCAGGGCCTTGAATCTCAGATCCTTGTGACGGTCCTCGAGCACCCGGATGGCGCGCTCGAGATCGGCCTTGGTGACGGTGAAGGTGATGTCGGTGAAATCGCCGCCACCCGCAACGTTCTGGACGATCATATCGACATTGATATTGGCCTCGGCCAGCGGCCCGAAGATGGTGGCGGCCACGCCGGGCCGGTCGGGCACATGGGTCAAGGTGATCTTCGCCTCGTCCCGGCTGTAGGCGATTCCGCTGACCAGTTCCTGTTCCACGATTTCGTCCTCATCCACGACCAGGGTGCCCGGCCGGTCGACGAAGCTCGACAGCACCTGGAGCCGCACGTGGTGCTTCATCGCCATCTCGACCGAGCGAATCTGCAGCACCTTGGCGCCGAGAGACGCCATCTCCAGCATCTCCTCATAGGTGATCTTATCGAGCTTACGGGCCTTGGCAACGATGCGCGGGTCGGTCGTATAGACACCGTCCACATCGGTGAAAATATCGCAGCGATCGGCATGAAGGGCGGCGGCGAGCGCAACCGCCGAGGTGTCGGAGCCGCCGCGTCCGAGCGTCGTGATCCGGTTGTCCGAGCCCAGCCCCTGGAAGCCGGCCACCACCGCCACCTCGCCCCGGGCCATCCGCCGGTCGAGCTCCTCGGTCTCGATGAGCTGGATACGCGCCTTGCCATGGGCGTCGTCGGTTCGGATCGGAATTT
>DATFRE010000007.1:0-2059 GCA_035263545.1 Dongiaceae bacterium | reverse complement strand
CACCCACACCGCCGTCGTCGACGGATTTCCCGGGCCCTATCTGTTCAGGGAGTGAAGCGCTCTACCGCGCCGGCCGGTGAAGACCGACGCCGGCGATGACGAGGGCGATGCCGGCAAGATCGCGCAGCGAGGGCATCTGGTGCAGCACCAGAAGCCCGATGCCGCAGGCCGTCGCCGGAAGGAGCGAGAGCAGCAAGGCGAAGCTTGCCCGCGGCAGCCGCGCCATGGCCAGCTGATCGGTGACATAGGGGATCACGGAGGAGCACAGCCCACCGCGATGCCCGCCGCCAGCAGAGCCGGATTGCCGAAGGCGGGCCAGACATCGGCGAGGCCGAGGGGTGCCGCGGCGGCGGCCGCCACCAGCATGGCGGCGCCCAGCCTGTCGATTCCCGCGGCACCGCCCGCGCCGGCAATGCGATGCCCCAGCACGATATAGAGCGCGAAGAGCGCGCAGTTGGCGAAGGCGAAGGCATAGCCGAGCGCCGCGCCCGGAAAGCTGAGCTCGGTCAGGAGATAGACGCCCGCAATGGCAAGAAGCAGGGCCGCGAGGTTGCGGCGTGAGCCGAGGCCGGCTGCCGCGAGACCGATGGGGCCCAGAAACTCGATAGCGCCGACGGTCGCCAGCGGCAGCCGTGCGATCGCCAGATAGAAGCTGACATTCATCAGCGCCAGCACGATGCCGAGCGCCACCACCAACCTGCGCTCGGAGACGCCCAGGCGCCGGTGATAGCGCCACGGCCGCCGCCAAACGGCGAAGACCGCGCCGGCGCTCGCGATGCGCAGCCAGGCAACGCCGAGCGGGGCGATATGGGCGAAGAGCAGGACGGCAAAGGCCGGGCCCAGATAGTGGAAGACCGCGCTGATGACGAAATAGGCGTGGGGCGGCAGGCCTTCGGCCCAGGGCCGCCGCTCCTTGCGCGCCACCGTCGCTTCCGTGAGCTCCATGCCCAGAAGATGGTGCGTTGGAAGGCTGCCTCCCATGCTATGCTGAAGGTGAAATCGGGATAGTGCTTTCAAATAATAGGAATAGAGCTCAATGCAGCTTCAGATCGATGATCTCCTCCTGGACGCCCGCAACGTGAAGCTGCTGCGCCTGCTGCGCGACGATCCCCGCAGAAGCGTGTCGGAGATGGCCCGGCGCATCGGCATGTCGGCGCCCGCCGTGCGCGAGCGCATCCAGCGCCTGGAGGAGGCCGGGATCATCCGCGGCTACCGGGTGGAGTTGGACGCGCGGGCGCTGGGCTATCCGATCTCGGCCTTCGTGCGGGTCCGGCCCATGCCGGGAAAGCTCGCCAAGATCGGCGAGCTGGCGGAGCGCCTGCCCCAGGTCGTGGAGTGCCACCGCATCACCGGCGAGGATTGCTTCATCATACGGGTTTATCTCGAAAGACTGGAGGATCTCGATCCTCTGCTCGATCGCTTCCTCGCCTATGGCCAGACGACGACCTCGCTGGTTCAGTCATCGCCCGTCCCGCCGCGCGGCCTGCCTTTGCCGGGTACCGACCGACGGTGAGCCGCCGCCTCAGGAACCCCGCGTCTCCGGCGCGCTGAAATTGCCGCCCTGGCCCTGACGGATGCCGATCCCGGTTTCGCGCTGATAGATCAGCAGATCGAAGGAGGGGGCCTCGCCGGTGATGTGGGTCAGGATGCCATGGGCCTGACCGCGATGATGGGTCTGGTGATTGAAGAAATGGATCAGCAGGGGCGTCAGCTCCTGCTCGAGCTCCACCGGGCTTCGGGTGGTGCGATAGCGCAAGGTGCCGGCGAGATCGGCCTCGCTGAGGCCCCGGATGTAATCGATGATGCGCCGGTCCTCACGCTGGCGCGCCTCGTCGAGAGTGACGAAATCCTCATAGAGGATCTCGTCGAGCCGTGCCGGCGGCTCGCCCTTGCCGGTGAAGCGCTGCATCCAGATGCGATCGCCGACCAGGAGGTGATTGAGGGTCCCGTGCAAGGAGCCGAAGAAGGCGCCATGGTCGGCGCGATATTGGGCCTCGGACAAGCGGGCGGCCGCGCCATAGAGGCGCCTGTTCACCCAGGCGTTGTAGCCCGCCAGCAT
>DATFRE010000006.1:0-15556 GCA_035263545.1 Dongiaceae bacterium | reverse complement strand
GCTTGCCGTCTCCTGGAGCGACGAAGCGGGGAACACGAACTGGCCGCTCCTGCCGTATATGCTGGCACGGCTGCGCCGGGGCCCGCGGATGGGCGCGGTCTTCGAGGCGACCACCACGGAGAGCTTCGGTCCGGCTCTGCTCGAGGCGATGCGCGCCAATCGCCGCGTCGAGGGAAACGACGGCGTCCTCCAGTTCCGGGGTGGTCCCGCGCTGGAGGCCATCGAACTTCAAGCGCCCGTCACCGGCCGCCCCATGGGCGCGGAGCAGACCAACAGCTCGATCAACATCGCCGATCGGGCCGTGCTGAAGATCTACCGCCGTCTGGTGCCGGGTGAGCATCCGGAGATCGAGATGTCGCGCTACCTGACGGAGGTCGCGAACTTCGCCAACACGCCGAAGCTCCTGGGCTATATCGAGTATGCCGACCGGGACGGCACGACCTGGGCGCTGGGGCTGGCGCAGGAGTTCGTGCGCAGCCAGGGCCCGGCCTGGGAGCACGCGATCCATTACCTCGACCGCGTCTTCGACACGGCCCGGGTGGTCGACAAGGCGGCCGAGGCGACGACGACGGAACGCCACGCCATCTATGCCGAACAGATGCGGATCCTGGCGCGGCGCATCGCCGAGATGCATCGTGCCTTGGCCATCGACAGCAAGGATCCCGCCTTCGCGCCGGAGCCCATGACCGAGCAGGACCTCGCGACTTGCCGCCAGGCGATGCTCAAGGATGCGGAAGCGACCTTCAATGCTCTGGAGGCGGCCCAGGCGACCGCCGGCGAGGCTGATCGCCCCGTCCTGAAGGAGCTGCTGGCGCGCCGCTCGGAATGTCTCGACAGCATCAAGGCGCTGACGGAGCGGCCGGTTACGGCACTCAAGACGCGCATCCATGGGGATCTGCATCTGGGCCAGATCCTGGTCGTGCAGAACGACTTCTACATCATCGACTTCGAGGGCGAGCCGGCCCGCAGCCTCGCCGAGCGGCGCGCCAAGGGCTCCCCGGTGCGCGATGTCGCCGGCATGCTGCGCTCCTTCGACTATGCCGCGGGTGCCACGCTGAACAGGCTGGCCGAGCAGGACCCAGATGGGGTGGGGCGCGTGCGCGCCGATGCGGAGGCCTGGAACAAGCTGATCCAGGAGACCTTCATGACCAGCTACGCCCAGGCGATCGCCGGTTGCTCCTCCTGGCCGGCAGACCCCGCCGGGGTCGATCGTCTGTTGAAGCTCTTCCTTCTCGAGAAGGTGCTCTACGAAATTCGCTATGAGGTGGCGAACCGTCCGGCCTGGCTGCGCATTCCTCTGGCGGGCCTATCCGCCATCCTGGGCGGCGCGCCAGTCAAGGAGAAAGAGCTTGTCCCCGCCTGAGACCGATCTCAAAGGCCGCCGTGCCGCCGGACGTGAGCCCGCCTATGACCTCGGCCCGGGCCGGGACCTGGATGCCGAGATCGACGCCATCCTCAGGGCCGATCACCGCGATCCCTTCGGCTTGCTGGGCCTGCACTGGAACGAGCGGCGCAAAATCTTCGATGTCCGCAGCTTTCAGCCCGGTGCCCAACGGCTCTGGGTGATCGATTCGGCGACGGGCGAGACGGTAGCGGAGCTGGCGCGGATCCATCCGGCCGGCTTCTTCGCCGGCCCGACCGGCCGCAGCCAGCGCTTCGCCTATCGTCTGCGCCGGGAACATGTCGGCGGGACGAGCGAGAGCGAGGACCCCTACCGCTTTCCCCGCATGCTGGGGGAACTCGACATGCATCTCCTGGCGGAGGGACGCGATCTCAGGATCTACGATCATCTGGGCGCTCATGTCCGCGAGTTCGAGGGCGTCTCGGGCGTGGCCTTCGCGGTCTGGGCGCCCAATGCGCGGCGGGTCAGCGTCGTCGGCGGCTTCAACAGCTGGGACGGCCGCTGCCATCCCATGCGGTTCAGGAACGAGGACGGAGTCTGGGAGATCTTCATCCCCGGGCTGAAACCGGGCGCGATCTACAAATACGAGATCAAGGCCGCGAACGGCGAGCTCCTGCCGCTGAAGGCCGATCCCCTGGCGCGCCAGACGGAGCGGCCGCCGCGTACCGCCTCGGTTGTCGCCGGGCCCGAGCGCTACGGCTGGTCCGACCAGAGCTGGATGGCCGGGCGCGCCGCGGCCAATGCCCGCACCGCGCCCGTCTCGATCTATGAATGCCATCTCCCCTCCTGGGCGCGGGTGCCCGAGGACGGCAACCGCAGCCTCACCTATGCCGAGCTCGCCGACCGGCTCGTGCCCTATGTCAAGGATATGAGCTTCACCCATGTCGAGCTGCTCCCGATCACCGAGTTCCCCTTCGAGGGATCTTGGGGCTATCAGCCGACGGCGCTCTACGCCCCGAGCGCGCGCTTCGGCACGCCGGACGATTTCCGCGCTCTCGTCGATCGCTTCCATGGTGCCGGCATCGGCGTATTGGTCGACTGGGTGCCGGGCCACTTTCCCACCGACGCCCACGGTCTCGCCCGCTTCGATGGAACGCATCTCTACGAGCATGCCGATCCGCGCCAGGGCCTGCATCGCGACTGGGATACGCTGATCTACAATTACGGCCGGCGCGAGGTGGCCAATTTCCTCCATGGCAGCGCCCTCTATTGGCTGGATCGCTTCCATGTCGACGGGCTCCGGGTCGATGCCGTCGCCTCCATGCTCTATCTCGACTACAGCCGCAGGCCCGGCGACTGGATTCCCAATCGCTATGGCGGCAATGAGAATCTCGAAGCGACGGCCTTTCTGCGCCGGCTGAACGAGCTGAGCTTTGGCCAGTATCCGGGCACCACCACCATCGCCGAGGAATCCACCGCCTGGCCGGCGGTCTCGCGGCCGGTCTATCTGGGCGGGCTCGGCTTTGGCTACAAATGGAACATGGGGTGGATGCACGACACGCTGCACTATGCGAGCCAGAATCCGATCTACCGGCGCTGGCACCACCAGGACATGACCTTCGGCCTGCTCTATGCCTTCAGTGAGAACTTCGTCCTGCCGCTGAGCCATGACGAGGTAGTCCATGGCAAGGGCTCGCTGCTGGGCCGCATGCCTGGCGACCGCTGGCAGAAATTCGCCAATCTGCGAGCCTATTTCGGCTTCATGTTCGGCCATCCCGGAAAGAAGCTGCTGTTCATGGGCGGCGAGTTCGGCCAGGAGCGGGAATGGAATCACGATAGCAGCCTCGATTGGCATCTCCTCGCCGATCCCTTCCATCGCGGTCTGCAGAGCCTGCTGCGCGATCTCAACCGGGCTTATCGGGATCTGCCCGCGCTCCATGAGGGCGATTGCGAGCCTCGCGGCTTCGAGTGGATCGAGCCCGGCGATGCCGACAATTCGGTTTTCGCCTTCATCCGCCGCGGCGCCGGGCGCCAGGCCGTGGTGGTCAGCAACTTCACGCCGGTGGTCCGCCGGGGCTATCGCATCGGCGTGCCCGGGCCGGGGCGTTACATCGAACGGCTCAACACCGATGCGGCCTTCTATGGCGGCACCAACCAGGGCAATGCCGGCGAGGTGACGGCGACGGCCAGCCATTCCCATGGCCGTGTCCACGCCATCGAGTTGACTCTCCCGCCGCTGGCGACGTTGATCTTCGAATGGATTCCGGCGTAATCCCGGAAGCCGGGGGCTTGGCTGGCATGGGGGAGGCCATGAACGGCGTGGGACGGCGGCGGATCCTGCCGGGGCTGCCTTATCCGCTGGGGGCGACCTGGGACGGCAAGGGCGTCAATTTCGCCCTGTTCTCGGCCCATGCCGAGAAGGTCGAGCTGTGCCTGTTCGATCCGGCCGGACGGCGCGAGCTGGAGCGCATCCTCCTGCCCGAATATACGGACCAGGTCTGGCACGGCTATCTGCCCGATGCGGCGCCGGGCACGCTCTATGGCTACCGGGTCTATGGCCCCTATGATCCCAGAGCGGGGCACCGCTTCAACCATCACAAGCTGCTGCTCGATCCCTATGCCAAATCGCTGGCCGGCCGCGTGTTGCAAGCCGATGTGATCTACGGCTATCGCCCCGAATCGGCGCGCGAGGATCTTTCCTTCGACAGGCGTGACAGCGCGCGCGCCATGCCGAAATGCCGGGTCGTGGATTCCGCCCATAGCTGGGGGGATGAGCGCCCGCCGGCGGTCCTGCCCGCGGATACGATCATTTATGAGACCCATCTGCGCGGTTTCACCATGCGCTTTCCCGGCATGGCCGAGCAGTTCAAGGGCACCTTCGCCGGCCTCGCCACCGCACCGGTCGTCGATTATCTGAAAAGCCTTGGCATCACGGCGGTGGAGCTGCTGCCGATCCACGCCTTCTATGACGACCGGCATCTCGTCGCCCACGGCCTGCGCAACTACTGGGGCTACAACACGCTGGGTTTCTTCGCACCCGAGCCTCGCTATCTGGCGAGCGACGGCATCGAGGAAGTCAAGATCATGGTGGCGCGCCTGCATGACGCGGGCATCGAAGTGATCCTCGATGTCGTGTTCAACCACACCTGCGAGGGCAATCATCTCGGGCCGACGCTCAGCTTCAAGGGCATCGACAATGCGACCTACTACCGGCTGCTGCCCGACCAGAGGCGCTACTACATCAACGATACCGGCGTGGGCAACACGCTGAACGTCACCCACCCGCGCATCATGCAGATGATCCTCGACAGCCTGCAATACTGGGTAAGCGAGATGCATGTCGACGGCTTCCGCTTCGATCTCGCCGCCACGCTCGGCCGCGGGCCCGGCGGCTTCGATGCTGGCAACTCGATCTTCGCCGCGATCCAGCAATCGCCGGAGTTGAGGGGCGTGAAGTTCATCGCCGAGCCCTGGGACATCGGCCCCGGCGGCTATCAGCTCGGCAGCTTCCCGCCGGGATGGTCGGAGTGGAACGACCGCTACCGGGACACGATCCGGCGCTACTGGCGCGGCGATGAAGGCATGCTGCCGGAGCTTGCCGCCCGCGTCACCGGGTCGGCCGACCTCTTCGACCAGGGCGGGCGGCGACCCTGGGCCACCGTCAATTTCGTCGCCGCCCATGACGGCTTCACGCTCCGCGACGTCGTCTCCTACAACGACAAACACAACGAGTTCAATCTCGAGGAGAATCGCGACGGTCATTCGGAGAACTTCAGCGCCAATTACGGCGTCGAGGGGCCGAGCGACGATCCGGAGATCGAGGGGCTGCGCTGGCGCCAGATGCGCAATCTCGCGGCGACGACGCTGTTCTCCCAGGGCCTGCCCATGCTGCTCGCCGGCGACGAGGTCGGCCGGACCCAGCAGGGCAACAACAACGCCTATTGCCAGGACAACGAGGTCACCTGGACCGATTGGGCGGCGGCCGAGGCGCCGGCTGCCCAGGCTCACCTCGCCTTCCTGCGCCGGCTGATCGACCTGCGCAAGGATCATCCGGTGCTCCGCCGGGCCCGCTTCCTCCACGGCCGCCACCAATCGGGCGATGGCCTCGGCGATATCGCCTGGTACGCGCCTGACGGGCAGGAGATGACGCCGGAGCGCTGGCAGGACAACTTGGCTCGCTGCATCGGCATCTGCCTCAATGGTCAGGCCGGCGGCGACCGCAATCCCCATGGAACGAGTCTGGAGGATGATGTCATTCTCGTCCTCATGAATGCCCATCACGACACCGTGCCATTCGTTTTGCCCTCTCTGCCGAATGTCGGCGGATGGCATCGGGTGCTGGATACGGGCGAGCCGCAGTTCTCCGGCAACGGCACGCTGCCGCCGGGACAGATCTACGGTCTGCCGGGGCGGGTCTTGGTTGTCCTCCTGGCGACACGGGGAGCCGATCCCGGCTCGCACGACGCGTCGGAGACTGCCGGGGCGTGACCGGGGAGCGCCTCGACAGAGCCTTCGGTGCAGTGATCGAGCCCGACGGCGCGATCCGCTTTCGCCTCTGGGCCCCGGCACTCCCCTCGGTCTCCCTGCGGCTCGAGGAGGCGGACCGCTCGTTTCCCATGGCAAGCCGGGGTGAGGGCTGGTTCGAGCTTGTGACGGCGGAGGCGCGGGTCGGCAGCCGCTATCGCTTCGAGCTTCCCGACGGAACGCGCGTGCCCGATCCTGCCTCGCGTCGTCAGGATTGCGACGTGCACGATGTCAGCGTCGTCGTCGATCCCGCTGCCTATCGCTGGCGTCATCCCCAGTGGCGTGGGCGCCCCTGGCACGAGGCGGTGATCTACGAGCTCCATGTCGGCAGCTTCTCGGAGGAGGGGAGCTTCGCGGGCGTCGCCAGTCGCCTTCCAGCCCTGCGCGATCTCGGCATCACGGCCGTGGAGCTCATGCCCATCGCCGATTTTCCCGGCGCCTGGAACTGGGGCTATGACGGTGTGCTGCCCTATGCGCCCGACGCCCGCTACGGCACGCCGGAGGAGCTGAAGGCCCTGGTCGATGCGGCCCATGAGCTGGGGCTGATGATCTTCCTCGATGTGGTCTACAATCACTTCGGGCCGGAGGGGAACTACCTGCATCGCTACGCGCCTCAGACCTTCACGGACCGTCATCGCACGCCTTGGGGGTCGGCCATCGATTATTCACGCCAGCCTGTGCGCGATTACTTCGTCGGCAATGCGGTCCATTGGATCGAGGAATACCGGTTCGACGGTCTGCGCCTCGATGCCGTGCATGCGATCGTGGACGAGACGGAACCCCATGTGCTGGAAGTGATCGCTGGGTCGGTCCGCGAGGCGGCGGGTCCAGAGCGCCATCTCCACCTCATCCTGGAGAACGAGGATAACGGCGCGCGCCTGCTGGATGGCGGCATGGGCGAGCGGGGTGACCGTTTCGACGCCCAGTGGAACGACGATTTCCACCATGCCCTCCACGTGCTGCTGACCGGCGAGACCGCCGCCTACTATGCCGACTTTGCCGGACGGCCGATCGCCCTTCTCGGGCGCAGCCTGGCGGAGGGCTTTGCCTATCAGGGCGAGGTTTCCGCCCATCGCAAGAAGCCGCGCGGGGAGGCGAGCGCCCATCTGCCGCCCACGGCCTTCGTCGACTTCCTGCAGAACCACGACCAGATCGGCAATCGCGGCTTCGGCGAGCGTCTGACGGTGCTGAGCGATCCCGAGGCGCTGCGCGCGATGATGGCGATCCTGCTGCTCGCGCCTCAGATACCCCTGCTGTTCATGGGCGAGGAGCATGGCGCGACCGAGCCTTTTCTCTTTTTCGTCGATTTCGACGAGGCGCTCTGCGAGGCCGTGCGCCGGGGGCGGCGTCGCGAGCTCCAGCGATTTCCTGGTTTTCCTGGGGCGGGGGATCAGCCGATGCCCGATCCTTGTGCCAAGGAAACCCTCGACCGCTCCACGATCGACTGGTCGAAGCAGGCCGACCCCTACCATGCCGGCTGGCTGGAGCACTGCCGCAATCTGCTCACGGTCCGCGCGCAGGAGATCGTGCCGCGGCTCGGCCGGCCTCCTGCGGCGCCCGCCTCCTTTGAAGTCGAGAGTGACCAGCTGAGGGTGGAGTGGACCTTCGGCGGCGGCGATCGGCTGACCTTGCTGGCGCTGCTCGCCGATGCCGGCCAGCGCGGCCCTTTCGCCGTCGAGGGACGGCCGATCTGGACCAGCAGGCAGGTCGTCCTCTATGACGGCGCGCTCGGCGAGATACCGCCCTGGTTCGTCGGCTGGTTTCTTCGGTCATGAGGGAGGTCGCAGCCCTCAACCGCCGCCTCGGCATCGAAGCCGGCTATCTCGATCCGACCGGCAAGCGGAAGGCCGCACCCCGGGCGACGATCGAGGCCCTGTGGCGGACCCTACTGCCAGGCGAGGGGCAAGCCGCGCCCGACCGGCTGCTCGCCGAGCTCGATGCCGAGGAATCGGGGCGCATCGTCGATCCGGTGGCGGTCGCGACCGCGGGGCAGGAGATTCGGCTGCGGCTCAAGCGCCAGCGTCACGGAAGGATTCTGTGCTGGGAGATCGCGACGGAGGAGGGGGACCGGCGCCGGGGCGAACAGCGTCTCGCCGAGAATGCCCTTCTGCGGCTGCCGGCGGATCTGCCCATGGGGTATCACGATCTGAGCCTGAGCTGGGCCGGCGGCGAGGCTTCGACTCGCCTGATCGTCGCCCCGGCGCATGCCTATCTGCCGCCCGAGCTCACCGGCGACAAGCGAGGCTGGGGCTTGGCGGCTCAGCTCTATGCCTTGCGCTCGTCGGGTAATTGGGGCATCGGCGATTTCAGCGATCTCTCGGAGCTCTTGAAGCAGGCGGCGCAAGCGCGGGCCATGGCGGTGGGCGTCAACCCGCTCCACGCGCTGTTTCCGGACGAACCGGAGCGCGCGAGCCCCTACTCGCCCAGCAGCCGCCTCTTCCTCAATCCGCTCTATATCGATCTGGAAGCCGTGGCGGATTTCGCCGAATGCGAGGCAGCCCGCGCGCTGCTGACGAAGCCCGGCTTCGCCGATGCGCGGCTGCAGGCGCGCCAGGCGGGGCTGGTGAACTACACGGCCGTCACGCGGCTGAAACGCCAGGTGACGGCACTTCTCTACCGCCACTTCCGCGAGCGGCATCTGGCTCGCGAAGACGATGGCCGGGCCGCGGCCTTCGGTGCCTTCCAGGCCGCGGGCGGAAAGGCGCTCCGCCACTTCGCGGTCTTCGAGGTCCTGCGCGCCCATATGGCTGCGGAAACGCCGGCGGCGCCGGGCTGGCGCTCCTGGCCGGAGGCCTATCGCCAACCCGACTCCGCCGCGGTCCGCCGCTTCGCGGCAGAGCATGAAGAGGCGATCGAGCTCGTCGAGTATCAGCAATGGCAGGCCGATCTCCAGCTCGCCGGGGCGGCCGAAACGGCCCGGGCCGCGGGAATGGCGATCGGGGTCTATCGCGATCTCGCCGTGGGGTTCGATGCCGAAGGTGCGGATGCCTGGCAGAGCCAGTCCGCGGCAGCGCTGGATTGGAGCGTCGGCGCGCCGCCCGATGCCTGGAACATGAATGGCCAGTTCTGGGGCCTGCCGCCCTTCAATCCGCGGGCGTTGCGGCGCGAGGGCTATCAGCCCCTCATCGAGATGCTGCGCGCCAATATGCATCATGCCGGAGCGCTCAGGATCGACCACGCTTTGGGCCTGAAGCGCCTGTTCTGGATTCCGCGGACGGGCGGCCCTCACGAGGGCGTCTATGTCTATTATCCGATGCAGGACATGCTTGGCATCGTCGCGCTGGAGAGCCAGCGCAACCATTGCCTCGTGGTGGGCGAGGATCTCGGCACCGTGCCGCCGGGCTTTTCCGAGACCCTGCAGGCGCGCGGTATTCTTTCCTATCGCCTGCTCTATTTCATGCGCGGCGCCAAGGGCGAGTTTCTCAGGCCTTCCTCCTGGCCGCGCGAGGCTCTGGCCCAGGTCTCGACCCATGACCTTCCCACGCTCAGGGGCTTTTGGAGCGGACAGGATATCGAGACCAAGAAGCGCCTCTCCCTTTTCCCAGACAAGGCGGCCGAGCGGGCAGAGCTGAGGGACCGTCCCGCAACGCTGAAGGCGCTTCGCACCGCCTTGGCGCGCGAGGGGCTGCCGGCGACCGGCAAGGAGGTGCCGGTCGAGCCTGTCCATCGCTTCCTGGCGCGCAGCCGCTCGCGGCTTGCCATGCTGCAGCTCGAGGACCTCGCCGGATCCCTCGATCAGATCAACATGCCCGGTACCATCGACGAGCATCCCAACTGGCGCCGCAAATTGCCCCGCACGATTGCGGAGCTCGTCGCCGATCCGGATGTCGCAAGCCTCCTGTCGGCGGTGGAAGCCGAGCGCGACCCAACGCCTGCGAGAAAGCAGACGCAGCCCTCGAGCCCGCCAGGCTTGCGGGCGACATACCGCCTCCAGCTGACCTCCGATTTCGGCTTCGAGGCGGCGATGGCCGAGCTCCCCTATCTCGCCGAACTCGGCATCAGCCATGTCTATCTCTCGCCGATCCTGGAGGCGCAGCCGGGCAGCGGGCATGGCTATGACGGGACGAGCTATGAGCGGATCAATCCCGATCTCGGCGGGGCGGAGCGATTCGACAAGTTCTCGAGGCGCCTTAGCGAACTCGGCCTCGGTCTCATCCTCGACTTCGTGCCCAATCACATGGGCATCGGCGGATCGCGCAATCGCTGGTGGCTGGAGCTTCTCGAATGGGGGCCTGGCTCGCCGGCAGCGGAGATCTTCGATGTCGACTGGGCACCGCCCTGGCCGGAGCTCAAGGGAAAGATCCTGGTGCCGTTGCTGGGCGATTCCCTGGACGAGGTCCTGGCCCGCGGCGAGCTGCCGGTCCGGTTCGATCAGGCGGAGGGTCGCTTCGATCTCTGGTATTTCGATAACCGCTTCCCGTTGCGCCCGCAGGATTATGGCGAGATCATCCGCGCCCTGCTGCCGGAGAGCGTGGTCGGCGCGGAGGAGCCGGATCTCGCCGTGCTCCGCCACCTGGCCAAGGATTTCACGGAGTTGCCGGCGGCGAATGCCGTGGCCTGCAAACGGGCGGCGGATATGCAGACGGCGCTCGCCCTGCTGGCGGCGCAATCGCCGGCCATCGCCAAGCGGCTCCACGAAGCAGCGACGGCTTCCCAGGCTCCCGAGAGGCTCGACCCATTGCTGGAGCGCCAGCATTACCGCCTCGCGCACTGGCGGCTGGCGGCTACCCGCGCCAACTATCGCCGCTTCTTCGACATCGCCCAGCTCTGCGCCGTTCGGATGGAGCGGCCCGAAGTCTTCGAGCGCTTCCACGGGCTCATCGGTCGCCTCATTGCCGAAGGCAAGCTCGACGGCCTCCGCCTCGATCATGTCGACGGGCTGAAGGATCCGGCCGCTTACTGCCGGCGGCTGCGCCGCTTTGTCGAGAAGGCCCGTGCGGCGCGGCCGAAGGCGAAAGGGCGCGAGCCCTTCTATCTTACCGTCGAGAAGATCCTGGGAAGCGCCGAAAGCCTGAGGAAGGATTGGCCGATTCAGGGTACGACGGGCTACGAGTTCATCGCGCTCAGCAGCGGCCTCTTCACCGATCCGGCATCCGCGCGGCCCTTGCAGCGCCTGGCGGAGAGCTTGGCCGGGGACCCCTTGCTCTTTCCCGCCATGCTCGCCGAGGCCAAGGGCCAGGTGATCGATTCCTCCTTCGGCGCCGATCTCGAGCGCCTGGCGGTGCAATTCCACCGGCTGGCGCCGCAGTTCGAGCGTGACGGGATCTGCGCCGCGCTCAGGCGGATCGCGATCGGTTTTCCCGTCTATCGATCCTATGTGAGCGCAGCGGGTGCCGCGCCCGAGGATCGCCGTCTGATCGATCACGCGCTGGCCTCTTCGATGCAGGGCCTTCGCGGCAGCGTGCGGCAAGTTCACGTTGTCCTCGGCCGATGCCTGAAGGTGCGGACAAGGGCCGCTGTCGAAGCCACCATGCGCTTTCAGCAATTCACCGCGCCGGTCATGGCCAAGGGGCTCGAGGACACGGTCTTCTATCGCTATCCGCGGCTCGCTTCTCTCAACGAAGTGGGCGGCGCCCCGGAGCATGTCGGCACGACCCCCGCGGCGGCGCACCGCAGCCTGGAAGTGCGCCGGCGCGACTGGCCGCTCGCCATGTCGGCCAGCGCCACCCACGACACCAAGCGGGGGGAAGATAGCCGCGCCCGCTTGAACGTCCTGTCGGAGATTCCGGAGCAATGGGAGAGGCGGGTGCGCCGCTGGTCCCGGATGAACAGGGGCCTGAAGAGGGGGCTCGGCAAGGAGATCGCCCCCAGCGGCCGGGATGAGTACTTCATCTACCAGGGTCTGGTCGGGACTTGGCCCATCGACTGGCTGACACCCGGCGCTGCCGCCGATCTTTCGGCCGATGCGCTCGAGCGAATAAAAGCCTATCTCGTGAAAGCGCTGCGGGAAGCCAAGCACCGGACGAGCTGGCTCGAGCCCAATGCCGATTACGAGCAGGCCTGCCTCGCCTTCCTGGAGGGGATGCTCGACCGGCGCCGCTCGCTGGGCTTCATCGAGGATATCGCCTCCTTCCTTCGCGAGATCGCGCCATTCGGCATGCTGAACGGCTTGGCGCAGACGGTGCTGAAGCTGACCGCGCCCGGCATTCCCGACATCTATCAGGGCACGGAGCTTTGGGATCTGAGCCTCGTGGATCCCGACAACCGGCGGCCCGTTGATTTCGCCCGGCGCCGCGAGATGCTGCGCGCGACTCCGGAAGCCTGGGAGGAGTTGCTGGGCAATTGGCAGGATGGGCGCGTCAAGCTCCGGCTCCTCGCCGGGCTCCTCGCGCTCAGGCGCGACATGTCTGGGCTCTTCACCGAAGGCAGCTACGAGCCTCTCGGCGTCTCCGGCGCCGCGGCTCGGCACATCTTCGCATTTCGCCGTCGCCAGGGCCGTCGCGTGATGATCGTTGCCATCGGCCGATTCTTCGCTCGCCTCGCCGGCAGGTCCAAGGGTCTGCCCATCGGCGGGGCCTGGGCCTCAACCCACCTGCTGTTGCCCCGGAATGCCGACACCTCCTATCGCGATGCGCTGACGGGGCAGCGCATCGCGCCGGCGCGCAACCGGTTGGCGCTGGATCGCCTGTTCGAGAGGCTGCCGGTTGCTGTGCTGACGAACGAGCTCCGCTGACGTCAGTTCGTTGTCGGGACCGCCTCGTCGTCCAGCGCTTCGTCCTCGGCCAGCATGCTCTGCAGCGCCATGCGCGCTCGGGATACGCGGCTCTTCATAGTGCCGACGGCGCAGCCGGCAAGCTCGGCCGCCTCCTCATAGGAGTATCCCTTGGCGCCCACCAGGGCGATGGCCTGGCGCTGAACCTGCGGCAGAGTGATGAAAGCCCGTTCGAAGTCCCTGAGCTCGAGATGGGCTTCCTGGTTGCCGGGCGCGACCCGCATCTCGGTCTGAACCAGCACGCCTTGCTGGGTCAGCCGACGCCGGCGGGCCTCGCTCCGCTTCTCGTTGAAATAGGAATTGCGAAGTATCGTCGTGAGCCACGCCTTCAGATTCGTGCCTCGCTCGAATTGCTCGGAATAGTGAAGCGCACGCAGCAGTGTCTCCTGCACGAGGTCATCGGCGAGGGTCCGGTCACGTGCCAGGAATCGCGCCAGCGCGTTGAGGTGGGAGACGTGGTCGAGGATCTCGTGATCGAGGCTGGAGGTCATCGGCTCTCTCCTTCCGACATCAGCATTGCGAAAGACGGACATGCGGACAGCGAGCGTGCCTTCCGTTCCTGTCCGCCGTGCCATGCCCCTCTGAAGACCCCCGAGAGGCGAAGCCGGTAACCGACATGCACTCTCCGCATCACCGGCTTCGACAAATCACATGGTCGATGCGATTGAGGCGTCAACAATTCCGTGAAAAGAGCCTCATCATTGTCACAATGGACAGATGGCAAGAGACATGTTGCGGCGACCATGCCTGATCAATGCCACAAGGAAGACGATCGGAACCTTCAAGAGAAGGCCGTGTTCCCCTTTCATCCATGCTCCACGGCATGGAGGCGGGAGTCCTCGATTCGCGGCACCGCTCCGGTTTTTTCTCGGCCATGAAAGGAGGCAGCAATGCTCTATTGGGCGGCCGTATTCTTCATCATCGCTCTCATCGCCGGCGCGCTCGGCTTCGGCGGCATTGCCGCAGCGGCAGGCGGTATCGCCCAGATCCTGTTCTACATCTTCCTCGTCCTGTTTCTCGTGGCGCTCATCGCCGGTCTCGTGGGGCGCCGCAGCCCTCCGCCGATTTGATCGCGACACGATCGAAGCATCCGGCGAAGTATCGGCGACAGGAGGACGACCATGAGTGAATCGAAGACGAGGGCCGCTGCCGAGGACGTGGCGGATGAAGTAAACAGGCTGCGCGAAGACCTCGCCGCCCTGAAAGGCGACATCGCCCGGCTCGTGAAGACCATGCGCAGCGATGCCGGCGAGATCGGCGAGGAAGCCCAGCAACTCTATGCCAAGCTCGCGAAGGACAGCGAGCGGTCGGCCAGGGCCATCGTGCGGGAGCTCGAGGAACGGCCGCTGACGACGCTTCTCGTCGCCTTTGCCATTGGCTTCATCGGCGGCCGCTTCCTGCCGCGCTGAGCGGCGGGGACGGGGGGACATGCTGAACCTGGTGCTTTCGCTGATCCTGCGCGCGGTGGCGGCGCAGCAGGCAAGGAAGGCTGCCGAGCGTGGCCTCCTCTGCTTGGCGGCGGGCCTGCTGACGGCACTCTTCCTGCTCGCGGCGATCGCCTGCCTCCTCGCCGCCCTCTGGATCTATCTGGGAAGCAGGGTCGGGCCGGCCGCAGCACCTGCGATCGTCGCGGCGGTGCTCCTGGTATCGGCGGGTGCCGTGGCCTTGACCCTCAGATTCCGGCAGACAAGAGCCCGCCTTGAAGGCGAGGACTCTTTTCCTGAATTGTCCGCACTCGCAAGCGCCCTTCCCGGGCGCTTGCGCGGCCATTGGGGGGCGATCCTGCTCGGGGCCGCCCTCCTCGGATTGCTCAGCGGCAGCGAGAACCGGCGGCGAGACTGAGGCTCAACGCCGCTTGCCGGCGTGGGTGCGCGCGGCCTTTCGCGCGGAGGCGGAGCGAGCCGCCGCGGGCCGCTTGGCCGATGCGGCGCCGCCCAGCCGGCCGCCTCTTTTCGCCGGGGCGAGATTGGTCTTGCGGCCGCGGCCTGATCCGCTCTTCTTGCCGCCGCCCGTCTCCTTGTTCACGGTCGCCCAGGCTCGCCTTTCCGATTCCTTCCGGCTCACGCCCCGCTTTCTCATAGCCTTCCTCGATATGCCGGGCCTGTCGTTTCTGCTTGCTCGAATAGCTCGATTTGTCGCCGCGCGGCATTTCTCGCCTCCATCCTTATTCCGATGCCGAAGGGCAAACACCTCGATCTGCGCGATGTTCCCCGTCGCGCTTTCACCGCAATCGGAACAGAGGCGCCAGGCCGTCGTTTCCCCAAGACTCTCGGAATCATGAGGAAAGGAAGGACGAGATGAACTGGGACACCGTTGCCGGCAATTGGAAGCAGATGAAGGGCAAGGCAAAGCAGAAGTGGGCGAAGCTCACCGATGACGACCTGACTTATATCGACGGCAAGCGCGAGCAGCTTCTCGGGCGTATCCAGGAGCGCTACGGCATCCAGAAGGATATCGCCGAAAGGGAGCTGAAGGATTGGGAACGCACGCTCTAGAGCGGCGCGGGTTCCCCCATCGGGCTGCGGCGGGTGCCATCTTTATTGGCATCCGCCGCCCCTCCGCGGAGGAATCATCGCCCGCGACAGGCTTGATGCCGCTGGCCGATAAATAATATAATTCGCGCCCGGGGAAGGCGGATGCCCGCCTTCGGGGTTTCACTCAGCGCGAGCGGCTCGCATGAAAATCGATAACGTCGATTTCTTCTACTTGGCCATGCCTAAGATAACCACCGATGCCGACGGCAGCCAGGATGCTCTGCTGGTCCGGGTGCAGGCTGGTTCCCATGTGGGGTGGGGTGAATGCGAGGCCTCGCCGCTCGCCTGCATCGCCAGCTATGTCTGTCCGATGTCCCATGGCGCCTGCCGGCCGGTGGCGGAATCGGTTCTCGGCCAGCCGCTGAACGATCCTTCGTACATCTCCCGGATCCGGGCAGCGGTGCAGTTCAACAGCATGGACCTGCTGCAGGCCGCCCATACCTT
>DATFRE010000005.1:0-6802 GCA_035263545.1 Dongiaceae bacterium | reverse complement strand
AATATTATCCCGTGTTAAATCGCCCGACTGCGTCGTCGTGCAGCCGGGTACCACAAGAAATCGCGGGGAGGCGGCAATGGCAGAAAATCTGCAACAGTATTGCTTTTGCCTGACAGCGGCGCAATTGCCGGCAGAAGATCGCGCGAAGCTTGCACAGCGCAGGGCCGCACTGCTGAAGAATGCCAGCTGGCAGACCGGCGATCAGATTACCATTCGCTTTCTCGAGGGCGATCCGGGGCTGCAGACGCGGGTGCGCAATGTAGCGTCCGAGTGGATGAAGGTCGCCAATCTGAATCTCGTTTTCACCGACCAGGCGCCGACCGATATCCGCATCGCCTTCCAGCAGGGCAACGGCTCCTGGTCCTATATCGGCACGACATGCCGGCAGATCGCCGAGCCGCAGCCGACGATGAACTATGGCTGGCTGACGCCGGCTTCCGCCGAGCAGGAGGTGCGCCGCGTGGTGCTGCACGAATTCGGCCATGCCATCGGGCTGATCCATGAGCACCAAAACCCGCAGCACGCCATCAGCTGGAACAAGCCTGCGGTCATCCATGATCTGGGGGGCCGCCGAACAACTGGGACGAGGCGACCATCGACACCAACATGTTCAAATTCTATCAGCCCGGCGAGGTCGACGCGACCGATGTCGATCCGGTATCGATCATGATGTACCCCATTCTCAAGTCCTGGACGACCGACGGTTTCTCCGCCGGTATGAATGGGGAGCTTTCGGACATGGACAAGAGCAAGGTCCGAAGTCACTACCCGCGCTGAGCCCTGATGCCACCGGACCACTACGCCGTTGTCGTCGGCATCTCGAGCTATCCGAAGCTCGGCGATCCTCCGCCGGCCGATCTGAAAGGGCCGGGGGTCGACGCGGATTCGGTCGTCGCATGGCTGACCGGCCCCGGCGGCGTGCCGGTCAAAAACATAAGCCTGATCCGCTCCTCGGACTGCAATTCGCCGCCCGACCCGGCGCCGACGCGCGACGACATCCACGAGAAGACCTTCCTCTGGCTGGACAAGCTGGCGGAGGCCAATCAGGCGGCGACCGGTCGGCGCACGGTCGGGGCCCGACTCTATGTTTATATCTCCGGTCATGGCTTCTCGCCGCGTTTCAACCAGGGCTGCCTCCTGGCGGGCAATGCCGCAGAGCGCCAGTACAGCGCCAACGTCTTCCCCTCCGCCTGGATCGACTGGCTCCAGGATGCAGGCTATTTCCGCGAGTTCGTTCTTCTGATGGATTGCTGCATGGACCGCCAGGTCCTGACCCAGCCCACACCGCCGCCCCTCGATCCCATCGGCACCAATGCCGCGCCAGGGCCGAGCCTCATCGCCTTTGCCGCCAGCCGGCCGCTGAAGGCGGTGGAGAAGCAGATCCCCGAGGACGGGCAGAACTGGCACGGGATCTTCACCTGGAATCTGCTCCAGGGACTGCGCGGCGCAGCGCGGAATTCCCGCGGCAACGTGACCGGCTCGTCGCTGGCCAATTGGCTGCGCCAGGCGCAGCTCGGCTGGCTCGACGACGCCGACCGGCGGAGCCCGGATATCTCCAAGGAGCCCGCGATCCTGGACGAGGATGAGAGCCTGATCCTCGCCCGCAACGTGCCGCCGCTCCCCTTCGATGTGACGCTCCGCTTCCCGCCGACGGTGCCGGCCGGCGTCCCCGCGCGGCTCTGGACTGGTACCCCGCCGGTGCCGGGTGCCGACTTCCCTGTCGACCCGAACGGGGTGAGGTTGAAGCTTCAGCCCGGTCTCTATCTCGCGGAGGTCAAGGCAGGCGGGCTGCGGCACGGATTCACGGTGATGCGGTCCGGAGATATCACGCTCAGCGAGCAGGGGCCGGGCCCGCTGCAGACGGCCGGAAGCTTTACCCTCACGGTCAACCCCAATGACGCGACCGCCGAGATCCGGGTGATGGGCAGCGACTTCGGTATCGAGGAAAGCGGCAATGGGAGCCTCAGCGCGACACTGCCCGGCGGCCTCTATCAGATCCGCATCCGCATCGGCCGACAGATCGTCGAAAAGGTGATCCTGCTCGACTCCGACTGGCCGGCACCCGCGGGCGGCCCGGCCCAGGCGCTGCCGGCGCTGCCGACGATCACCTCCGCGGCGCCACTGCCCGAGTCGCGTGCGACCCACGAGTATCAGCAGGCGGCGGCCAGGAGTGGGATCGCGCGGATCGATGTACCGGTGGGCAATGGCGGACATCTCATGGTGATTCCCCGCAGCTTCAGCCCCTCGGGCGGCGTCGCGGCCGGTATGCATCCCTGGGACGGCGTCCAGGTCTTCGATGCGGCCGGCCGCCTTCTGGGGGATATGACGGTGGCGGGGGATCATCGCGAAAATCCCGGCGAGGATCCGGTCGGCGTCTGCAGCTTCGCCCTCGATCCCGGCAGCTATGTGCTGCGACATCGCCCGGGCGTGACCGGGGCCGAGGTGGCGCAAAGCCTCGTGCTGCCGCCCGGGGGTTGGCGCCTGGAGGTCTATCTGCTGCGCTATGTCGGCAGCTCGACCGTGGAGGCTGCGAAGCCCCGGATATCCGTGATCATGCATCCCATGGCCGCGCCCTGGGCCAGCGGCGAGGATATCCTGGCGGAGAAGGCGCGGGTCGCGCTCGCCGACGAGATTCCGATCCTCAACGCCGAGCTCTCGGAGGTGCTGTTTCGCAAGACCGACAATCCGCTGGCCGGGATCATCGGCGGGCATCTCCTGCTGGTCGGGAACGCGAGGGACCCGCAGGTCCCGATCGATGATCTGAACGAGATCGTGAAGAATCTGCGCGGCCTGGTCGGGCCCGATCATCCGGATGTCGAGGCCTTGTCCCTCGCCTGCCCCGACAAGAGCCTGCGCCGGACGCAACCGGTGCTGGCGCCGCCGATGTTTGAGCGAAGCTGGCGGATGCTGGTCAAGGGGAGTCAGCGCAATCCGGCGATCCTGCCGCTGGCCCTGTGGCAGCAGGTCCACGCCGCCATCGTCGCCCCGCCCTTCCTGATCTGGTCGGCGGACGATGCCGTGCAGAAGGATTTTCGCAAGGCGCTGGCCGAGGCGGCCTTCGGCGCATCGGTGGCGGAGTCCACTACGGCGCCGGCAGCTGCAATGGCGGCCCCGGCTGCCGCGATGGCGGTCCCGGCTGCTGCGATGGCGGCGCCGGGAGCAGCGGATATGCACGATGTGCCGGCTGCGGGGGCGGAGCCGCCCCCGCCACGCGCGAAGTCTGCGGCATCCCTGGGGCTGCCGCCGGTCGCGATGGCGGCGCTGGCACAGGAATTCGCCGCGGGCAGCTGAACGACGGCGATGCGCGATCATGGGGGATGGAGATGCGGTCGCGATGGACTGCGCTTTGGGTCGCTGCTCGTATCCTTCCAGCGCTTCGCGCGGTCGGGTGGGGAGGTCGTGGAGTGTGCACCCCAGAGTCTGGGAGCGCTGCCCGTCGGTCAGGGCAAAGGATCCTTCCTGCTCCCGCTCGCCGAAGCCGAGGGCTTCTGGATCGGGGCGATGCTGGAAGAATCCGCGTCGACCCGCGTCAGGCTCGCGATGCAGAGCCGCGACGGAAGGCAGAGCCGCCTCGCCGAGCTAGTGGGGCCACAGACGGCCGTCATCGCCGGCATGATTCGTTCGGATGGGCGCTTCGATATCTTTTCCCGGCGCTCCGTGGCGGCTCTCGACATCGCCGTCGGCGGCGGCAGAGCCCGCGTAGAGGTAGTGGAGCCCGCTGTCTATACCCAGGTCACGGGACATCCGGCCCCCGATCCGCTCGATCCGGCGGCTGGCTATGGCGGCTGGCGGCTCCCCTGACATTCCTGCCGGAAAAGCTCAGCGCAGCCGCTCTTCTCATTTTTCTCGCGGCCCCAGCCATGGCCGCGACTCCGCCGCTCCTATCGGGCCAGACGAGCTTCTCCTTCACGGATTGCAGCAATGCCGGCATTCTCCTGCGCCTTACCGCCGATCCGCAGCCGCTCAGCCTTCGTACTGGCGACATTGTTTTGGTCCAGTCCGCTACCGGGGTCCCCGGCACGCCGGTCGACTGGACGATCCTCTGGGAGGCGCCGACGATCTCCGATCCCGCGATCCATGAGTATCAGTCGATCGGGAGTGTGAAGAACGGCTGTCCTCCGCCGGGCCGCTACAAGGTGCCGCTCACGCTCTACCAGTCCGCGGGCGATCAGGTGAGCAAGACGCCGTTCGAGATCACTGTCGAGAGGACCGTCGAGCCGGTCCTGGATCTGCCTGCCACGGCGGCGCTGACGCTCGAGATCTGGCCTCTCGGTGCGGGGAGGATGGGCGCCTTGCCGGGTCTCAGCCTTGGCGAGCTCTCGGGCGGCGCGGATCTCGGTCAGGTCTTCGCCACCAGCGCCTCTCTCAAGAATGCCGCGGGCGATCTCACCGATATCCGCCTGGAGCCGACAGAGCCGGTGACGCTTGCCGCAGGCAAGAGCGCCACTCTCGACCTCCTCTTGTCGCGGACGCCGGATCCCGGCACCTATACGGCGCGCCTGCCGCTTCATGCCTTCGCCGCGAAACAGAGTCAGGCGGTCGATATCACGCTCAAGGTGCGCGTCTTCTGGGGCTTTCTGCTGGCCGCGATCGGGATCGGCGTGGCGCTGGGCTGGCTGTTCAACGTGCATCTGGCCCAGCGCGCGGCCCTGGGCGCGGCACAGCTCCAAGGCCTGCGCGATGCCGGCGCGATCGCCAGTCGCGCTCTGCCGCTGAAGGATTCTGCCGCGCAGCAGCGCCTGATCGCTCTTGCGGCCACGGTGGCCGCGAAGGTGCGCAGTGCCCACGGCGTGGCCGATGTCCAGGCCGCGGTCAAGGACGGGCAGGATATGGCCGCCAGCATCGAAGCCCGGGCGGCGGATAGCGCGAAGCAATTCGCCGAGGCCACGGCTCGGCTGCAGGGCTGGTGGGCGCCCGATGGCGCTGCCCTGGATGATGCCCTCGAGGACCGGCTCCTGCCCTTGCGGCAGACGCTGGAAACGATCGAGCGCACCGGCGCCGGCGATGCCGAGGCGGCGCTCTCTCGCCTCGCCGAGCTGGAGGTGCGGATCAGGAAGGATGTCCCCCGGCTGCTCCGCGCCTGGCTGGTCGACCTCAACGCCGCGCTCGAGAGCTTCGGGCCCTGGGGCGATGGCACGCAGGAGCCGGAATCGACCCGGCATGGGTTGCTCACAAATCTGGCCGCCGCCTATGCCCTGACGGATCCCGCGCAGCTCCTGCGGCAGTCGAATGCGATCGCACGCGCGCTCGGCGGCTGGGTGACACTGACGGCGCCGAGCGGCATGGCCCGAACCCTCCGGCGCGCCGGCGAGATTCTGCGGGCGGGGGGGCAGGCAGCCCTGGCCGATGGGCTGATGACTCATGCGGCCTCGACTCAGAGTCTCGGCGCCGATCGCCAGGATCTGATCGGCCGAATCGAGGCGCTGGCCGCCACGCGGCGCGAGGTCGAGGGCATGCTGCGCACGGCCCGTCCCAACGACGCAGCCCTCGACAAGCTCCTGGGCGGCGGCGATATCGAGGGTGCTGCCAAGCTGATGGCGCCGTCCCCTGCCGCGCCCCACGCCTTCGCCGCCTTCGCCTTTCCCCCGGCCGAGCCTCTGCCACGGCCAAGCGCGCCGCTGCCAACGGCGGAGGACCCGGTGACCTTGCCCCGGATCCGCTTGGTACCCCATCTCGACACCCGGGCGACCGTCAGGATCGAGCTCGACTGGTCGCTCGCCAGCCTGGCGAAATCCGCGCCCAGCTGGGAGCGCGATCCCGCCAGCGCGGCCGACCTCGCCAATGAAAGCCCGGATGGCGTGGATCTGACGGCGCGCGAGCCGGGGTTCCTCACCATCTCGGCCGTGTTCACCGGCCAATCGCCGATCTCGGTCCGCACCTATATCGGCGAACCCGTCGATTCCCCTGACTATCGCCAGACCGCCGCCGAGACGCAGCGCGTGAACAATGCGACCGCAGCCCTGGCCGCGGTGGTCACGGTGTTCTTCGGCTACGAGATCTTCATCGCCGGTTGGTTCGGGACCTTCGCTGATTTCTTTACGGCCTTCCTCTGGGGGTTCTTCGGCCAGTTCGGGCTGGAGCGGATGCGCGATCTGGCCAAGCCGATGACCTCCAAGTTGCCCACTCAGCCCGTCGCCTGAAGGTTCCCCGATCGTCGAGTATCCGGCATCGCCAAGCTCGGCACTCCTCGCCGCCGGCACCCATGGCCGCGGAGGCGGTTGCGTATCGGAGAAACTGATCATATTATGCAACCGGTTTTGATGCGAGAGCACAACACGAAAGCCCGGGAGAAGGATCGTCATGTCGCTCACTCTCTACTTCCACCCCCTCTCCTCCTTCTGCCAGAAGGCGCTGATCGCGCTCTACGAGAACGACATCCCCTTCACGCCGCATATCGTGAACTTCTTCGACGAGCCCTCCGCCACGGCCTTCAAGAAGATCCGGCCCATCGGCCGGTTCCCGGTTCTGCGCGACGAAGCGAAGGACCGCACGGTCCCCGAATCCAGCATCATCATCGAATATCTGGCGCAGCATTATCCGGGCACCACAGAGCTCGTTCCCGCGGATGCGGAGGCTGCCCGGCAGATGCGCCTGCGCGATCGCTTCTTCGATCTCTACGTCAATGTGCCTTTGGGCAAAATCGTGACCGACAGGCTGCGGCCGCCGGGGAGGAACGATCCCCACGGCGTCGAGGAGGCGAAGGCGCTTCTACGCACCTCGCTCGGCATGACCGAGCAGGACATGGCGCAGAAGACCTGGGCCATGGGAGATGCCTTCACCATGGCCGATTGCGCCGCCGCCC
>DATFRE010000004.1:0-4248 GCA_035263545.1 Dongiaceae bacterium | reverse complement strand
GAGAGCCGGCCCCCGCGCGCTGCCGACGCTGATCGCCTGCGGCTTTCTCCTGCTGCTGCCGAACCTGCCGGGCTATCAGCGCAATTTCGCCTACAGCGGTTCGCCGCTCGGCACCGGCGGGGAGGCGACCAACAATACGGCCTATGGTCTCGGTGAGCTGCTGGTGAATGGCGTGCGCAATATCGTCGTCAATATCGCAACCCAGAACAGCGACTACGACAAGTGGCTGACCCGCTTCGTCCACCAGCGGCTCGCCGCCCTCGGCCTCGATGCCGACGCTCCCGAGATCACCTTCCCAGGCACGACTTTCAGCGTTACCACCTATCAGAATAACGAGGATATCGCCGCGAATCCGGTGCAGCTCACTCTGGGCGCAGCGGCGGTGATCGCGGTTCTGCTGAGCGGCGCCAGCGCCTTTCCCCGTCGTCGCTATGCCCTCTGCATCATGGGAGCGACACTCCTTTTCCTCATCGTGCTGCGCTGGCAGCCCTGGATCACCCGCCTGCAGCTTCCGATCTTCGCGCTCGCCATGCCGCTCACCGCCCATTTCGCGCTGGAGCGCGAGAGCCGGCGGGCCGGCCTGGGCGCGGCGGCCGCCATGGCCGGGATGGCGATCCTGCTGATCGTCGTCGCCTCGCCGGGGCTCTGGTCGAACTATGGCCGGCCGCTTTTCCCCTCCGGCGGCTACGCCTACAGCATCTGGCCCAGGACCGGCGATGAGATTTTGTTTCTCGCCCGTCCCGATCTCTACACCGCCTATCAGTCGGCCGCGGTCTATGTCGCCCAGCACGGCGATTCCCAGATCGGCCTCATCACCGGCGGCAATGATTGGGAGTACCCGCTCTGGCGAGTATTGCGGCGGCTCGACATCAAGGATCTGCGGGTCGAGCATGTGGGCATGAGCGATCCGCATCTCGCCAAGCCCTATCCCCTGGGTCAGTTCCACCCCACGGTCGTCCTCTCCACCAGGAGGGTCTCGCCCCCGGAGATCACGATCGACGGCACGTCCTGGTATCGCGACCTCGCGCTTCCGTCCTTTGCCATCTATCGGCGGTCGCCCTCATGACGGCGCCGGCCTCGAAGACCCGCTTCTCGATCGTGACGCCGGTCTTCAACGGCGCCCGCTTCCTCGACGAGACGATCCTCTCCGTCATCTCCCAGGCCGGACCCTTCACCCTCAGCTATCACGTCCAGGATGGCGGCTCGACGGACGGAACTGTGGAGAAGCTAGCGGCCTGGAAGGAACGGCTGGCGGACGGCTTCCCGGTGCTCTGCGAGGGCCTCGAGTTCAGCTATGCGAGCGGTCCCGATGGCGGGCTCTACGATGCGATCCGTCAGGGCTTCTCGGCCGTGAGCCAGGGCGATGTGATGAGCTGGCTCAATGCCGATGACCGGCTCGAGCCCGGCGCCCTGCAATCGGTCGCCCACATCCTGGAGAAGTTTGCGGATATCGACTGGCTGGGCGGGCGCTCGACCATCGCCGATGAGACGGGGATCATCGTCATCTCCTGGCCGATCATGCCCTTCCCGCGCAAGGCGATCGCGGCCGGCATCTTCGACGGGCGCTTTGCCCCGATCTTCATCCAGCAGGAGGGCGTGTTCTGGCGCAGGCGGCTCTGGGAGGCGGTGGGAGGCTTGCGCGAAGGCTTTCGCCTCGCCGGCGATTTCGATCTCTGGCGCCGATTCGCCGAGAGGGCCGATCTCGTGATCGCCGACACCATTCTCGGATGCTGGCGCCGGCGGGAGGGCCAGCTTTCGGCCAAGAAGGACGAGTACTACGCCGAGATCGACCGCTCGCTCTCTACAGAAGAGGTCGCGGCGCGAGCGGCCATCGCGGCGGAATACCGCAAGGCGCGGGGGATGAACCGGCTGAAGCGCCACGGCTTCACCTATCGCATCGCGAGCCGCCCCGCGCTCAAGGACTGGACCTGCGAGACCATCGATGTGGTGGCGCCCGTCACCTCGATCAGCGGACTCAGCTATCCCGTGCCTCCGAACTGGCTCGCGCGGCAGATCCACCGGGTGGCGATCAGGCTGCGGCGCCTGGTGGGGTGACCACGCGCCGGACTGAGCGGACCGGCAGGCCGTCGCTCACAGTAAGCCGCAGCAGGGAAACTCGACAAAGAAGGCGTAGACGAACACGACAAGGCTGAGCAGGAGATTGGCCGCGAAGCCGGTCCATATCAGCACCGGGGGCACATACCGCCCCGCGATCGCCCGCACGCTGGTCACGAACACGACGAGTTCGACCAGCATGATGATCGAGGTCTTGTAACTCCAGATATCGGTTTCGGGAGAGGACCGCGCCTCCGCGATCTCGGGGCGCAGATGGGGCCACAAGAAGTACAGCACGCCGATACTGAGCAGCAGATTGACGATCAGCACGCCGCTCCGGCTGCCGCGCGGCACGACTCCCCAGATCAGCGCGGCAAGCTGGGCCAGGCAGATGAGGACGATGATGATCTGAAAGGTCAGGTTCGACATCGCGCCAAACCAGGCGGCCTACAGGCCATATCGTGCCCAGAGCTCGCGCTCCTCGATCGCGGCGAGCATCTGCTCGGCCCAGCCATCCGGTTGTTCGAGCCCGAGGCGCCGGCGCAGCCATCCGCGCGGTTGCGTGACCGGCACCAAGATCGCCTCCTCGCCGTATCGCTCGCGCAGGACGCTGCGCAGATCGCCGATGCCGTCGATGAGTCCGCGCTCGAGCGCCGCGCGGGCCGTCCAGATATCGCCGTTGAAGAGCTCCCCCTCTTCGCCTTTGAGACGGCCGCCACGGCGCTCGCGCACCTGGGCCTTGAAATTCTCGTGCATCTCCTGCTGCAGCTGAGAGAGCCGCGCCAGGTCCTCCGGCTGCTCGGGGCGGAACGGATCGAGCATCGCCTTGCGCGTGCCGGCGGTATGGATGCGCCGCTCGATGCCGGCGCGCTGCAGCAGCTCGGTGAAGCCGAAACCGGCGCTCACCACACCGATCGAACCCAGGATCGAGGATGGATCGGCATAGATCTCATCGCCCGCCGTTGCCAGCCAATAGCCGCCCGAGGCCGCGATATCCTCGACAAAGGCCAGAACGGGCACCTTTCTTTCGGCGGCGAGAGTGCGGATGCGCTTGGCGATCAGCGAGGACTGCACGGCGGAGCCGCCGGGGGAATTGATCGCCAGAGCGACTGCCCGAAGATTCCGGAGGCTAAACGCACGCTCGAGCGGACCGGCGAGCGAATTCATCGAGAGTCCCCTGCTCCGCAGTGGCGAGGGCAGTCCGATGGGTCCGGCAAGGCGAAGGACGCCGACGGTAGGCCGCCGGCGAAGCCAGCGCGCCGGGTTGATGCAGGAGAGAAGGGAATGCGGGCCCATAGAGGCTATATAGCGAAGCGGGGCCAGCCCGGCCACTGACCTCGTGATGCGGCGAGAAGTCCGCCGGGGGCGGCGGCGCTCAGTGGCTCGCGGCCGAAGCGCCTTGCCGATAGAAAATCGTGTAGCCGGGCGCGAGAGGGTAGGAAATCCATCCGGGGTGGCTGGCGCCCACGAGCAGGAAACCCAGGGCCAGATCCGGATGCGTCACGGCATAGCTGCGCACCGAGGGCGATATCAGGACGGCATCGAAGGAATCGCGCGCCATGAGATCCCGAAGCTCCGTCGCATCCGTCATCGCGTCGAGGAAGTAGGGCGTGCAGCGCGAGGGCAGGTAGTAGCACCAGCCGCCGTCGTCCTCGACCATCCGGCGCACCGGCGGAAGGGTTCGAAGGCTGCGGATGATCGCGACATTCGGCTGCGGCACCGGCGGAAGCGGCGAGATCGAGAGGAAAAGGAGGACCCCAAGCGCCGCCGCCAGGGCCGGCGCGAAGGGCGGCGCGAGCCCACGTGGCGCGAGCCCACGCGGCACGAGCCCGCGCAGCGCGCGCGCGAGCAGCAGGCAGGCGACGAACTCGAACATGATGATGTAGTGCAGCCGGGGATAGACGAGGATGCAGCTGAGCAGCGGTGGCAGTCCCAGGATCGCGATCAGCAGAAGGTCGGCGGCGAGCCCGTCCCGGGCCGCGTCGGGCATCCATGGCTGGCCCCGATCCCGCCGGACCGCGGGCAGCTGCCAGGCGGCGCCGGCGATGAGAATGGCCAGGCCGAGGGCGAAGAAGAGGGCGTGGTGCCCGATCACATGCAGGGCGGTGCGACAGATCTCAACGATCATGCCGGCGAGATTGGCGGCATAGAAATGCAGCACCTTCCCGGGCGCCTGTCGAAAGGCGGCGCCGA
>DATFRE010000003.1:0-4203 GCA_035263545.1 Dongiaceae bacterium | reverse complement strand
CTGGCCCTGGTGCTTCGGCCTCGCCTATGCCGGGTACCATCTGGGCAAGGCCTGGGAGAGCAATCCGGAGCTGCGCGCCTTCATGCACCGCTTCGATGCAGTGATCGTGGCACTGATCCTGGTGGGTCTGGTCTGGTATGTCTGGCGGCACTGGCGCCAGCGCGTCAGGCCCGGGGGAAAACCCACGCTGGAATAATTTCCCGGCCCTTGCAAAGCGGCTATGGCTCCCTATCGTTTAAGGGCCATGCCGCAGTCGACCCCGCCTCTCTTGCCGCCGGGCCGCGAGGAGATCGAGCGCCTTGCCGGCGAGGCCTTTCTCACCATCCCCAAGGCATTGCGCCAGCACGTCGCCAATGTCGTCTTCTGCGTCGAGGATTTTCCCGATGCCGAGGTGGAGCAGGAGATGGAGCTCGAATCGCCCTTCGATCTGCTCGGTCTCTATCGCGGTATCTCGCTGCCGCGGCGCGGGGCCAACATGACCCGGCGCACCAATGACATGATCTATCTCTATCGCCGGCCGCTGATCGACTATTGGGCGGAGACCGGCGAGCCCCTCGGCGACATCATCCGCCATGTGGTGATCCATGAGATCGGTCACCATTTCGGCTTCAGCGACGAGGATATGGAGCGCATCGAGGGGGAGACGAGCTAGCGCGCCTTTGTAGCCGCGCGGAGGTCACTGACACATGCCGGAGCCGCCACTATTGCCGCCAAGTGCCGCGGAGATCGAGCGCCTTGCCGGCGAGGCCTTCCTCACCATTCCCCAGGCGCTCCGCCGGCATGTGGCCAATGTCGTCTTCCGTATCGAGGAATTTCCCGATGCCGCGGTCCAGCGGAAGTTCAACACCAAATCGCCCTTCAGCCTGCTGGGCCTCTATTGCGGCATCCCGCTGTCGCAGGACAGCGTCTATATTGTCCGCCATGTCAACGACATGATCTTCCTCTACCGCCGGCCGCTGCTGGCCTATTGGTGCATGACCGGCCTGCCGCTCTTCGACATCGTGCGCCATGTGGTGATCCATGAGGTCGGCCACCATTTCGGCTTCAGCGACGAGGACATGGCGCGCATCGAAGCCGAGGCTTAGCGCACGGCCTTCTCCCACGCTTTGAAGCGGGAGAGGGGAATCTAGATCAGCCGGCGCACGCGCCTGCGGAGCTCCGGGACCAGCTCTTCGTCGAACCAGGGATTGCGGCGCAGCCAGGCGGTGTTGCGCCAGCTCGGATGGGGCAGCGGAAGGTGGCGCGGCAGATAATCGCGCCAGGCGGCGACGGTCTCGCCCATGGCGGATTTGCGCCGCGTCCTGAGATGGAAGCCATGGGCATAGCTTCCCACCAGCAGGATCAGCTCGATCTGCGGCATCAGCTCGAGAAAGCGCGTCTGCCAGACCGGCGCGCATTCCCGGCGCGGCGGGAGGTCGCCGCCATGCTTGTCCACACCGGGATAGCAGAGGCCGATCGGCACGATCGCGATCCTAGTCACGTCGTAGAAGGTCTCGCGGTCGAGGGCCAGCCAGTCGCGCAGGCGATCGCCGCTGGCATCGTTCCAGGGAATGCCCGTCTCATGCACCTTCGTGCCCGGCGCCTGGCCGACGATCAGAAGCCGTGCGGTGGTCGAGACGCGGAAGACCGGGCGCGGCCCCCGGGGCAGATCCGCTTCGCAGATCCGGCAGGCCCGCGCCTCCGCCGCGAGACGCTCAAGCTTGCCGAGGGGTGAGCGCATGCTGGGCCAAGAGGCGCTCCACGAGCACCGGCACCGTCTCGCTGGCGGGGCCATATATCGCCTCGGCGAAATGGGAGGCGACGGCCGAGGGCGCGAGGTTGAGCTCGATGCTGTGTCCGGGCACGAGATCGACGAAGCCCGCCGCCGGATAGACCGAGCCGGAGGTGCCGATGGCGATGAAAAGCCGGCAGCGCCGCAGCGCTTCGATGATCTCCGGTAGATGCAGCGGGCGCTCGTTGAACCACACCACGGCGCTGCGCAGCCGGCCCGCCTCGCCGCAGCCGGGGCAGGGAGTCTCGACGGTGATGTCCTCTTGCCAGACATGATGCGCCGCGCAGGCGAGGCAGCGGGCCTTCAGGAGCTCGCCATGCATGTGGATCACCCGCGGCGAGCCGGCACGCTCATGGAGATTGTCGACGTTCTGGGTCACCAGCATGACATCGGGGAGCGCCTGCTGGAGGCGCGCCAGAGCGAGATGGGCCGCGTGCGGTGCCACCTCGCCGGAGATCAGCTTGCGGCGCCTGGAATTGTAATAGGCATGGACCCGCACGGGATCGCGGGCGAAGGCCTCCGGGGTCGCGATTTCGTCGATGGGCACCGAGGTCCAGGTGCCGTCGGCGTCGCGATAGGTGTTGAGCCCGGATTCCTTCGAGATGCCGGCACCCGTCAGAATCACGATCATGCCCGGCTCATCTCGCGGCTCAGCTCATAGCTGCGCTCGGGCGTGTAGATCGCGGCATTGTGGTTGAGGAAACTCGAGAACAGCGTGAAATGCGTGACCTCGAAGGGCTGGCTGCGGAAGAGATTGTGCTGGACCAGGAACTCGCCGAGCTTCGGCACCAGCTCGCCCTTGCTGCGGGCTAGAGTCACATGGGGCTGGAACTTCTGGCCTTGCGGTTCGACCCCGGCCCGCACCACCGCCGATTCGATCTTGTCGCGCAGATGCGTCAGCGCCGGCTGCTTCTCCACCCCGGCCCAGATGCTGCGCAGCTTGGAACCGCTGCCGAAATGCCCGACCCCGGCGAGGCTCAAGCTGAAGCGCGGGGCGCGGATCCCGGCCAGCGAGGCGTCGATATCGTGGAACTCGGCGCCGTCCACCTCCCCGATGAAGCGCAGCGTCAAATGGAGATTCTCCGGCGGAACCCAGCGCGCGCCGGGCAGGCCACCGCAGAGCAGGCGCAATTGCCAGCGCACGGTTTCGGGCAAAGCGAGGGCGACGAACAGGCGCATTACCGGGGGGCCCTCACGAAACTCCAGCGATTCTAACAGCTTCGATTACGGACAGGGATAGGTATATCGGGCGTGGACGGCCTCGATCTCCTTGAGGAGCGGCTCGGGCAGCTTGACCGCCGCCGCCGCGATATTCGCCTCGAGCTGGGCCAGGGTGGTTGCGCCGATGATGCAGGCGGTCACAAAGGGCCGGGAGATCACGAAGGCCAGCGCGATCTGGGCGGGATCGAGCCCATGCTCCCGGGCCAGCTTGACATGGGCCGCCGTCGCCGCCTCGGCATTGGGGGTGCGGAAATAGCGGGTGTAGCTGGGGAAAAGCGTGGCCCGCGCACCGGCGGGGCGCTGGCCGCCCAGATATTTGCCGCTGAGCACGCCCATGCCCAGGGAGGAGAAGGCGAGGAGCCCGCATTGCTCGCGGATCGCAACCTCCGAAAGCCCGACCTCGAAGCTTCGGTTGAGCAGGCTGTAGACGTTCTGGATGCTGGCCATGCGCGGCCCCTTGCCCTGATCGGCCAGTGCCAGATAGCGCATGGCGCCCCAGGCGCTCTCGTTGGAGAGGCCGACGGCGCAGACCTTGCCTTCCCGGATGAGATCGTCGAGTGCGCCCAGCGTCTCCTCGAAATCCGTTCCCAGCGGCGTCTCCTCCTGGAAGGCCAGGACGCCGAAATTGTTGAGCTCGCGCTCCGGCCAGTGGAGCTGGTAGAGATCGACATAATCGGTCTTGAGACGCCGGAGGCTTCCCTCCAGCGCGGCGCGCAGATGGGCGCGATCGAACCGGGATTTGCCACCGCGAACCCAGGGCAGGGTGGTATCCGGCCCGGCTGCCTTTGTCGCGAGGATCACTTTGTCGCGCTTTCCGCTTCCGGCGAACCAGCTCCCGATGATCTCCTCGGTACGGCCATAGGTCTCGGCCCGGGTCGGCACGGAATACATCTCTGCCGTGTCCCAGAAATCGACCCCCTGGTCGAGCGCGTAGTCCATCTGGCGATGGCCCTCGGCCTCGCTGTTCTGCTGGCCCCAGGTCATGGTCCCGAGGCAGACGGCGCTGACATGGATATCGGTGCGGCCCAGGCGGCGGCGCTGCATGAACAATCTCTCCATCGGCCGGGAAGGGGACGGGCGGCTGGCGAAACGCGTGTGACGCGCCGATATGGCCGGGGATTGCCCCGAAGGGAACGGCGAAAGGTCGATATGTGATGCCGGGCGAGACCTCAGCTGCCGCCTTCGGCCTTGGCGATGACCTTGCGCAAAGA
>DATFRE010000002.1:0-6844 GCA_035263545.1 Dongiaceae bacterium | reverse complement strand
CAGCGGCACAGCACGCCGCCGATCGCATCCTCGACCTCGCTCTGGCTCGGGCGCGTATTGCGCCGCAGCAGGCTTGCCGCCGCGATCAGCATGCCCGGGGTGCAGATGCCGCATTGGGCGGCGCCGTGGCGATGGAAGGATTCCTGGAGCGCGCTCAGATGCCCGCCGGAGGCAAGGCCCTCAACCGTGATGACGGCCCGCCCCTCGACCTGGCCCAGCGGCACCAGGCAGGCGCAGACCTGCTCGCCCTCCAGCAGCACGGTGCAGGCGCCGCAATCTCCGGCATTGCAGCCGATCTTGGTGCCGGTCAGGCCCAGATCCTCGCGCAGGGCCTCGGAGAGCCGGCGCGACGGCGCGGCTTCCACGGCGACCCGGGCGCCGTTCAGGTGGAAGCGGATCATTGGGCCCCTCCCAGGCTCTCCAGCGCGCGACGCAGCAGCACCAACGCGGCGTCGCGCCGGTAGGCGGCTCCGGCGCGTACATCGTCGATGGGTGAGAGCACCGCGAGATGCGCGGGCTCGACCGCGGCCGCCAGGCCGCGGTCCCAAGTCCGGCCGAGAAGCGCCCGCTCCAAGGCCGGCAGCCGACAAGCGACGGCGGAGCAGGCGCCCACGGCAATCCGCGCCGCGGCGACCTTGCCAGCACGCTGCTCCAGGACCGCGGCGACCATGACGATGGAGATGACGAGATAGCGCCGCGCACCCAGCTTGAGGAAGGTGCTGTGCGAGCCCTCGAGGTTGCGGGGAATCAGCAGAGCCGTCACCAGCTCCGCAGGTCCCCTGAGGGTCCGGCGGTTGCCGGTGACGAACTCGGCCAGCGGCATCACGCGCCGCCCCTTGGCGGAGGCGAGCTCTACCGCCGCCTCCAGGGCGAGAAGATTTGGCATGCTGTCGGCGGCGGGCGAGGCATTGCAGACATTGCCGGCGATGGTGCCGGTGTTCTGGATCTGCACCCCGCCGATCTCCCGCGCCGCGAGCTTCAGCCCATCGAAGCAGGGCGGCAGATCGGCGCGGATGAGATCGGTCCAGGTGACGCCGGCGCCGATGCGGAAATGCTCGGGCGTGACCTCGATACGGCGCAAACCTTCGATCGCCGTGATGTCCAGCAGATCGTCATTCGCCGGCCGCTCGACCCGCGCGGGATAATAATCGGTGCCGCCGGCGATGATGGTGACCCTGCCATCGCGCAGCACCTCCAGCGCCTCGGCCAGCTCGCGGGGGCGGTGATAGCTAGCCATACGGCGACCTCGCAGAGCCACGCCGCATCACCGCACCCTCCCCGCTTTCACCTTCCGCGCCGGCGCCAGCTCCTTGAGCCGGGCATCGACGGCGGCGCGGGTCGGCAGGCTGGGCTGCGCGCCGACGACGAGGCAGGCGAGCGCGCCGGCGACGCTTGCGCGGCGAAGTGCGCCGGGCAGAGCGGCACCGGCATCGAGCGCGGCGGCGAGCGTCCCGACAAAGGCATCGCCGGCCGCCGTGCTGTCCACCGGGGTGACGGGAAGCGCACCGATCTCCCAGGCTTCGCCGCCGGCATAGGCGACGGCGCCCTGGCTGCCGAGGGTCACGACAACGGCGATGCCCGTCGCCGCGGCAAGCGCTGCCCCTGCTGCACGTGGGTCCTCATCTCCATGACCGGCGGCGCCGGCGATGGCGGCGATCTCGATCCCATTGGCGACGAGCCAGTCGAGGGAGGCGAGAGCCTCGGCGGACAAAGATTGCGCCGGCGCCGCATTGAGCAGGACCCGGGCGCCGCGGGCTCGTGCCCGGCGAGCGAGCGCCCAGTTCTCGCGAACCGGCACTTCCATCTGCAGCACCACGAGCGTCTCGGGCCTGAGGGCGGCATCGGCCACCTGGCTCTGGCGCGCCTTCAGATTGGCGCCCGAGGCGACAACGATCTCGTTCTCCCCCTTGCGGTCGACGGTGATGAACGCGGCACCTGTGCGCGGCCCCTTGCGCGCAACGCCCGCAAGGTCGACGCCCGCAACGGCAAGCTCCGCCAGCGCGATCTCGCCGAAGGCGTCCTTGCCGACCGCGCCGACCATGGCCACGGCGGCACCGGCCCGCGCCGCGGCCAGCGCCTGATTGGCGCCCTTGCCACCGGCGACCACGTCATAGCTCGGCCCCAGCACGGTCTCCCCCGGCGCGGGCAGGGATTTGACCCGCACCACGAGATCGATGTTGAGGGAGCCGAAGACGAGGATCATGTGCCCTCGCGGTAAAGATCGAGCATGGCCGGCTGCGTGCGCGCGGGAATGACGATGCGGGCCCCTGCCGCCTGGATCCCCTTCCCGTCGAGGCGGGCATGCATGATTCTGCCCGCTATCTCGATCCAGCCCGCCGGGCCCGCGGGCAGCTCGAGCCGGGCATGGCGCGCCTCCAACTCGATATGGCGGAAGCGGCCGCGGATATTGCTGCTGAGACGCGGCTCTCCGCCGACCGTGATGGTCATCACGCTCTCGCCGCCCGCCCCGCCATCGCCGCTGTCGCCCATTCCGCTGTCAATCGTCGTGCGCCCGAGCGGTGTCATCAGCGGGCCCAGGCAGATGCTCGCGCCATGGGTCGCTTCGAAGCCGCCCCAGGGCGTAATGTCCGTCGTCTCGGCGACGGCGATCGCCGGCATCAGCGCGCCCCAGCCATAGAAGGGATCGGTGTCCGGCTGATCGAGGGCGCGGCCGCTGACGGAACCGAAATTCTCGGGGCAGTGGCGGTTCGCTTCCCACTCGCCGCGGAAGAGCTTGTAGCCGTTCTCCGCCAGGAGGCTCGCCTCGGCCGCGAAGCCCGCGCGCTTCAGGCCCTGATAGACGAGGAAATTGAGCGGCGGCCAGATGCGCCCGCGCCAATAGACATTGTCGGGAAAGGCGGGATCGTCGCGGGTGACCGAGGGCAGCAGCCACTCGCCGCCGAACTTGGCGGGATCGGCGAGCAGCGCCACCATGGCGCGGGCCTGCTCGGGCCGCGCGGCGCCGCAGAGCAAGGGATAGAAGCTGGTGGGCGCGAGGCTGCGTACGAAGGCGCCGGACCAGAGGCGGTTGGCGAAGACCTGGCGCTCGGGATCCCAGAGCCGATCGGCGATGCGGGCCTTGAGGGCCTCGGTCCGCTCCGTGAGTCGCTTTGCCGCCGCTGTTTCGCCCAGCTCCGCTGCGATCAGCGCCAGCATCTCGCCGTCGAGAGCGAGGATGCTGTTGAGTCCCACATCGGCGGAATCGAGAGTCCAGCTGCCGGTGTCGAGGCGCGCCTCGTCATGGGTGGGCGAGTTGTCCATGGTGGACTCGTCCTTGGCCGCGAGCTTGGTGCCGCGATAGAGCCCGCCGCCAACCGGCGAGGTGCCGTATTCCACCAGCCCGTCGCCATTGCCGTCGCGGGTCGCCCACCACCATTCGTGATTGGCGAGAAGCGCCGGCCAGGCCTCCTGCAGCAGGTCGCGGCTCGCCAGGCGCTTCGAGAGGACCCAGCAGACAAAGCTTCCGACCGGCGGCTGGGTCCGGTCGATCCAGGAATCGCGACCGGTCACAAGGCAGGGGAAATTCCCCGCTGCGGTCTGGGCAGAATAGATCGCCCGCAGATTCTCCCGCGCCACCTCGGCGTCGAACATCCCGGCCATCATGGCGTGATAGAAGATGTCGTCGAGCCAGACGCCGAAGCCGCCGAATTTCTGGCTGACCCAGTTGCGGCTGAGGGAGGTATAGGGCCGGCGGTTGATCGCATCCCAGACCGTGTTCCAGCCGATGACGTCGCGCACCGCATCGAGCGCGCCGGCATGGGCGCCGCCCTGGATCTCCGGTGCCGTCTTCGCCGGCGCGGCGAGAGCGGCGGTGGCGCGCGCCCGCACCTGCTCGCGCGCCTCCCCGATGGCGGCGGCGAAGGCGAAGCGCGGCATCTCCTCCAGATGGTAGCGCAGCACGGCAAAGCGGCCGCGCGTCCCCCGGGAGTCGAGGCAGAAATAGCCCTTGGTCTCGTATTCGCTGCGCAGCGCAGCGAGGTCGTCGTGGAAGGTCGCAAGCAGTGGCGGCCGCTCGCCCTTGACGATGACGTGATGGCCGCGGATCTCCGCCGTGAGCTCGCCGCTCTCGGGGTCGAAGGTCCATTCGGCGCCATCGGCGCTGCGGATCGCCAGCATGACCCAGAAGCGCAAGCCCCACTCCGCCATGCGTCCCGCCTGCCAGCGGCCGCGCAGCGTGAAGGGATCGGGCTTGTCATAGGCGAGGCTGAGCGCGGTCCCGGCATGGGCGAGATCGAGCGCGATGCCATTGCCGTCGATCTGCCGCGGTCCCAGGCGCAAGCCCTCGGCTCCGGCGGGAAAGCGCGTAAAGCTGTTGCGGCTGGCGGCATAGGCGCAGAGATCGATGTCGAGCCCCAGCGGCAGATAGCGCATGGCGGCGGGATGCTCCGCATCCCAGCTGTTCCAGCGCCGCTCCAGGGGAATGATCGATTCCGACATGCGCTTGCTCTAGCTCCAGGCGGCGATGATGTCGGCGCTCGGCGCCAGATCGAGCATATGCTCGAAGCGCGGCAGGACATGATCGAGAGTGGCGCGATGACCCGCCGGCGAGGAGCTTGCCACCGCATCGGTGGCGATGACGACCCGAAGCCCGCGCTCGATGGCCTCGAGTGCCGTCGACAGCACGCAGACATCGGTCTCGACGCCGCTCAGGACCAGCGTGCTCGCTCCTAGATCTCGGAGCATCCCGGGAAAGGAGGGGCCGGAGAAGGCGGAGAAGCCCTCCTTGTCGAACTGCTGATTGGGCGCGGCATGGCAGGCCAGCGGCTTCACGAGATCGAACATGCCGGCCGGGAGGCGATCGCGGATGACCTGTGGCCATTGCCGGTAATAGCTCTGCCAGGCGCCCTTGGCCTCGCCGATGCTGCCGGGCGTGATGAAGCGCGCATAGAGCGCGCGCGCCGGGCGATGCTCGATCAGCCTGGCGATCGGCGGCAGGAGGGCCGCCAGATCCGGCACCCGCCAGCCCGTCTCCTCGTCGAACAGCCGCTGCATGTCGATGACGACATGGACGGTGTCGGTGCCAAGTGGGGCCAGAGACGCGCTCATCGCCTCGCCGCCACAGAATCCCCTTCCCCCTTGTGGGGGAGGGTCAGGGTGGGGGGTGTAAGCGAAAAACGGTACCCATCGGAGTCCTGCAACTCACCCCCACCCCGGCCCGCCCCCATCAAGGGGGCGGGGGATCGGAAGGGTTCTCTTGCACCAGTTCTCCTCACGGCTGCACCACGACGCTATGGCTCGGCGACCATTCCAGTCGCACCGCATCGCCCGGGGCGAAATCCTGGCCGCTGCGGTTCTGGGCGAAGACGGTGAGCTCGCGATCGGCGACGGTGACCTTGTAGATCGTGCTCATGCCGGAATAGACCGCCTGCCCCATCCGCCCCTCCAGGCGATTGCCCGGCGTGACCGGCGCATCGGGCCGGACGAGGGAGATCTTCTCCGGCCGGACAGCGAGCATCACAGAAGCGCCTGCGGCCGTCAGCGGATCCTCCGTTGCGATCTCGCCCTCCGCCGCCGCGACCCTTCCGGGTCCCAGCACCTTGCCCTCGAAGAAATTCGCATCACCAAGGAAGTTGGCGGCAAAGGCGGTGGCCGGGCGCTCATAGACCGCATGGGGATTGCCGGCCTGCACCACCTTGCCCTCATCGAAAATGGCGATGCGGTCGGAGAGGGTCAGCGCCTCCTCCTGGTCATGGGTGACGAAGATCGTGGTGATCCCGACCTCGCGCTGGATCTGCTTCAGCTCGATCTGCATTTGCTGGCGCAGCCGCTTGTCGAGGGCGCCCAGCGGCTCGTCGAGCAACAGCAGGCGCGGACGCGTCACCAGGGCGCGGGCCAGCGCGATGCGCTGCTGCTGGCCGCCGGAGAGCTGGCGGGGCGTGCGCTTCTCCATGCCCGAGAGCCGCACCAGCGCCAGCATCTCGCCGACCCGGCGCTTGATGTCCTGGCTCGGCTGGCCACGGACGCTGAGGCCGAAGGCGATATTGTCGAAGACGCTCATATGCGGAAACAGGGCATAGTTCTGGAAGACCATGCCGATCTCGCGCTTATGCACCGGCGTATGGCCGATATCGCGGCCATCGAGCCGGATGACTCCGGCATCGGGATCGACGAAGCCGGCGATGGCGCGCAGCAGCGTGGTCTTGCCGCTGCCGCTGGGGCCCAGAAGGCCGAAGAACTCGCCATCGGCGAAGGTGAGCGAGACGCCGGCCAGCGCGGCCACGCTGCCGTAATGCTTCTCGACCCGGTCGATCTCGACGACGCTCACCGCTCGCCCCCGAAGCGGTAGAGCCGGGCGAAGATCAGCATCAGCCCCATGGAGACGAAGATGATGATGCTGGAGATGGCGTTGATCTCCGGGGTGAAGCCCTTGCGGATGGCGGAATAGATCTCGACCGGCAGCGTCGTCCAGCCGGGCGGCGCCAGGAAATAGGAGATGACAAACTGGTCGAAGGAGACGGCAAAGGCGAAGAGCGCGGCGGCGATGACGCCGGGCGCCATCAGCGGCGCGGAGATGCGCCAGAAGCGCTGCCAGGGTGCCGCGCCGAGGGTCGCGGCCGCCTCCTCATAGACGGGGCCGAAGGTCTTGAGCCGCGCGCCTACCACCACGACCACATAGGGGATCGAGAGGGCCACATGGCCCAGTAGAAGAGAATGGAGCCCGCGACCGATGCCGATCCAGAAGAAGAGCACCAGCATCGAGGTGCCGATGATGAGCCAGGGAATGGTGATGGGCGGGAAGAGCAGGATCTGCATCACGGTCTTGCCGCGGAACTGGTAGCGGGCGAAGGCGAAGGCCGCCATGGTCCCGAGCGCGGTCGCGACCGCCGTATTCGCAAGCGCCAAC
>DATFRE010000001.1:0-4303 GCA_035263545.1 Dongiaceae bacterium | reverse complement strand
GCTGTGCCAGCTCCTCGGCATCAGGCTGCGCCGGGCGAGGGCCTGCACGACGCGCGCCATCACGCCGATCTCGGCGCCGGCGCGCAGCGACAGGCAGAAAACGGATCGCGCAGGATCTTCGGGGTTTCGCGGCTCAGTGGCCGGGGGATAGTTCGATGACATGGCATTCCAGCTCCTTGGCGGGGTGATCGACGCGAGCAAGACCAACCAGGCGCCCGATGGACGCTGGCGGCTAATTCGCGCCCCGCGAAGTCGACGGAATGCAGTCATGGGAAGAGGTTAGCCGGTCGCCCGGCGGAAGAGCAAGCCCCGCTTGACCTCGAAGCGCATGAAGATCTCCAGCGCGATGGGGAGGCAGAGCGGGCGGGTCAGCAGGCGGCCGAGCTCCCGCCGCGCCTCGGCGAGCCGCCTGCCGCGATAGAAATGCATTGCCAGCGAGCTGTGATAGCGCCGCCAGATGGCGGGGTCGGAATCGATCAGCGCCCGATGCCGTGCCAGCAGGCGCTGCAGGTGGTCGATATGGCGCTCGGCATCGGCGGAGCGGCTGAGGCTGGCCTTGGACTGGGCATGAACCCTGATCAAGGGCTCGGGCAGACAGCGCCAGCTTCCCCCGCTCTCCACCAGCCGCATGAAGAGATCCGTGTCCTCCGAGATGGTGAAGCCGGGATCGAAGCCGCCGAGGCGGCGCAGCGCCTCGGTGCGGAAGGAGACGCCGCAGCAGCCGGCGAGGCGGATGACGAAGCGCCGCGAGCCCGCCCAGCGCTCCCACCGCTCGACCTCGCTGCGCCCGTCCGGCAGCGCATAGAGGACGCCGGTCCAGCAGAGATCCGGCACCGGCGTCTGGCGATGGGCCGCGAGTGTCGCCGCTAGAAAGCCCGGGAGCAGCTCGTCGTCATCGTCGAGGAAGACGGTCACCGGGGCGTTGACCGCTGCGAGCCCGCGGTTGCGCGCAGCGGCCGCACCCTCCGCCTTCTCGTTGCTGAGCACCGTGAGCCGCGGATCGCCGATCCCGTCGAGATAGCGGGACGTGCCATCGCTCGAGCCGTCGTCGACGACGATGACCTCGAAGGGTGCCTCGCAGACCTGGCCCAGCACGCTCGCCAGCGCGCGGGGCAGCAGATCGGCCCGGTTATGGGTGGGAATGACGATAGCGATAGCGGGGGCAATGGCGGGCGCGGCCATGGGCCGAGACCTTAGACCAAGGGGCCAAAGGATGCACCCCGGCCGATGACTTCATGCGTTATGCTGCCGCCGGCCATCAGGGGAGGAGCCGCCGTGGAATTGGATCTCAGGGACATCGCCTATCCGCCCACCACGGGCGTGCGGCGCGTATATGAGACGCCCCTGGTCGTCGCCTCCGAGGAGAATCTCAAGGGCTATGGCTGCCTCGTCGAGGAGCCCGAAGGCTTTCCCATCGAGATCGTGCGCTGGCCGGCCCAGGGCTGGCGGCCCATCGACCTCAACTCGGGCGATCAGGGCGGGGTGACCTCCGGCCTGTTCGAATTCTGGTGGAAGGGCGAGACCCTCTACGCCCGCAACAATGCGGTGGGCGACAGCTATCTCTTCGGCTGGAGCAACTGGCCGGAGGAGGCCGCCACCAGCGGCCCGGGCGGCAAGCGGGAGCAGGCTCTCATCTGGCGGGCCAACTACCATCCCGATGGGGGGCAGCTGTTTTTTCCCTTAAATGGCCAGAGCTTCCTGATCCCCTTGGCACTCCCTGGCGACGACGTGACACCGGAGAAGTTCACCGGCTTCTGGTGCGACGGCAGCCGGGGCCTCTACATCCACCCGAATATCTGGCATGGCGCCGTCGTGCCCCATGAGGATCACGCGGAATTCCTCGACCGCCAGGGTCGGGTCCATGCCCGGGTCTCGGTGGATTTCCCGAAGGAGTTCGGCTGCTATCTGGGAGCCCCGATGCGCCGGCCCTGAGGGCCGGCCTCAGCGCTTCAGCGCCCGATAGGCCGTGGCGAAGGCCGTGGCCCGCTGGCCAAGCTCGGCGGGGCTCATGCCAGGCTTGTAGAGGGCCGAGCCGAGGCCGAAGCCGTTCGCGCCGGCGGCGAGATAATCGGCCATGCTCTCGGGCGTGATCCCGCCCACAGGCAGCAGAGCTATGCTCGCCGGCAACACCGCGCGCCAGGCCTTCACGGCCTTGGGCGGCAGGATTTCCGCGGGAAACATCTTGAGCCCATCGGCGCCGGCTGCCAGCGCGGCGAAGGCCTCTGTCGGCGTCGCCACGCCGGGAAGCGCCACCATGCCGAGCCGCTTGGCGGCGGCGATGACCTCGCGATCGGCATTGGGTGCCACCATCAGCCGTCCGCCGGCGGCGGCCACCGCCTCCACCTCGGCAGTGGAAAGGACGGTGCCCGCCCCCGCCAGCAAGCCCGTGCGGCCGGCCAAGTGACGCAGGCTCTCCAGCGGCTCGGGGCTGTTCAGGGGAATCTCGATGATGCGGAAGCCGGCGCTGGTCAGGGCATCGGTGGCAGTGGGAACTTCCTGGGGCCGGATGCCGCGCAGAATGGCGATGAGGGGCAGATCCTCGAGCAATTGTCGCAGCATCCTCACCGCCTCTCGACGGGATCGGCCAGGAGGCCGGCCGCCCGCGCCAGAAAGAGCAGGGCCGATGGCAGCACCGCGCCGCTTTCCACCGTCTCGAAAGCGAGGCCTGAGATGGCCGCGGCCTCGCCATAGGTCTTCATCATTTCCGGCGAGCCGATGAGGATGAGAGGGCCCTTCACGCCGCGCTCCCGCAGCCAACGCGCCCCATCCTCCATCTCGGCACCGATGAGGAGGCCGGAGAGATAGCTCGCCAGGCTCCGGCGTGCCAAGCCGCCCAGGAGGCCGAGTGTGCGGACCGAGAACAGGCTGTGCAGCAGATTGGCCGCATCCGGCGCGCGGCTGCGCATCACCCCACGCCGGAAGGCCGCGGGGTCCGGGGCGTCACCCTCCATGAGCTGGCCGATGGTGCCGGCACCCCGCAGCAGGCCATAGAGCTCGCCGGTCATGTAGGTGCGGAAGACCGTGAGGCGGCCGGCCTCGACGATCGTCCATTTGGCATGGGTCCCCGGGAGGAGGAAGACACCGCCATCGCGATGGAGCGTCCGCAGCGCGCCCAGGATCTGGGCCTCCTCGCCCCGCATGACCTCCGGCTGAGCCTCGTTCTCGAGTTGCACGCCCGGCACGATCCAGATCCCAGCGCCGGGGATATCGCCGACGAAACAGAGCTGGCGGGCGAGATCACCGAGGGCCACCGGGGCGGCCAGGTAAGGCGCCTCCTTCCAGCCGAGCTTGCTGCCGACCATGCCGCTGAGGATGGCCGGGACAGGGCGGTGCGGGTCGAGCCATTCGCCGCAGAAGGCAGCAAAGCTCTCGGCGAAGCGGCCATCCTTGACGGCCAGCAGCCCGCCACCTTGGCCGCGCTGGTCGATGACCCGCCCATCGCTGCCAATGGCCCAAGCGCGCAAATTGGTGGTGCCCCAATCGGCGAGAATGCAGGAGATATCGCGGTTCACGGCGGTCACGGTGGCAGAGCCTATCCCACTTCGCACCGCCGGCGGGCGATGGAAGACGGGAGCGAGAGTGACTCGCATCTCCAATTTTGTCATACAAAAGATGGATCGACAATCCGCCTTGCCGTACAATACTGGCCAAAGCCAACCGGCCATGCGAAGAGTGCCGGGCGAGATCATGCAGAGGAAAGCTGTCGTCCCCCGCCGCGCGGAATTGCACCGTGAGAACTTGCACCACATTCTGGCGCAGGACATCGGTGCGCGCATCCTGAAGGGCGAGTTCGCCCCCGGCTCCCTCCTCCCGCGGGAGGCGGAATGGGGCCGCAGCTACGGCGTCAGCCGCACGGCCGTGCGCGAGGCGATCAAGATGCTCATGGCCAAGGGCCTCATCGTCTCGCGGCCCAAGATCGGCTCGCGGGTGCAGCCGCGCAGCAGCTGGAATCTGCTCGACCGCGATGTGCTCGCCTGGTACTGCGCCGCCACCGACTACCGGCATTTCCTCGCCAGCGTGCAGCAGGTGCGCCGTATCCTGGAGCCCGAGGCCGCGGCACTCGCTGCCTCGAACCATACCCCCGATCAGCTCACCGCGATCGAGGCGGCCTTCGACGACATGCGCATGGCCGAGTCGCTCGAGCCCTGGAACGCTGCCGATGTGCGCTTCCATCTGGCGATCCTGGCGGCGGCGGGCAATGAGCTTCTGGTGCCTCTGGGCTTCGTGATCGAATCTGCGCTCAGCAACATGTTCGACTACACCGGGAGCCACAACGAAGACATGCGCTCGGCACTCGCGCTGC